>DASYJJ010000477.1:0-7562 GCA_035996605.1 Rhodanobacteraceae bacterium | reverse complement strand
TAACGCGGATCGTGCGTGACCATGCAGATCGTCGAGCCGGCCCTGTGCAGCTCTTCGAGCAGCTTCATGACCGCTTCGCCGTTCTTGGAATCGAGATTTCCGGTTGGTTCGTCGGCGAGCAGGATCGACGGTTGTCCGACCAGCGCGCGCGCGACGGCGACACGCTGCTGCTGCCCTCCGGAAAGCTGCGCCGGGAAATGCTTCACGCGATGCGCCATGCCGACGCGCTCCAGCGCTGCGATCGTGCGTTCGCGACGCTCGGCTTTGGATACTCCCTCACGGTAGGTCAACGGAAGTTCGACGTTCTCGAACACCGTGAGATCGCCGATGAGATTAAAGGCCTGGAACACGAATCCGATTTCGCGATTGCGGATCTGCGCGCGCTCTGACGCGTTGATGTCGGCGACTTCGCGGCCGTTAAGCGTGTATGCGCCGTCGCTCGGCGTGTCGAGCAGGCCGAGGATGGCGAGCAGCGTCGACTTGCCGCAGCCGGATGGGCCGGAGATCGAGACATATTCGCCGCGCCGGATGTCGAAATGCACGCCTGCGAGCGCGTGCGTTTCCACTTCGTCGGTCAGGAACACCTTCTTGATGCTGTCGAGGCGGATCAAGGGATCGTTGGTGGCTGCGGTGTTCATGGGCTTGGGTCACGTCTCGTTGAGTGGATGGATATGGGATGCGAGGGCTTCGTCGAACGTTTCATCTGAGGCGAACGCGATCGTTCTGGTCGTAGGCGCTGGTGTCCGAGAGGATCACCTTGTCGCCGGGATTGAGGCCCTTGACGATTTCGACCAGATTCACCGAACTCTTGCCGAGCATCACGGGCACGCGGCTCGCGACATCGCCGGCGGCATCGAGCCGGAACAGGCGCACTTCGGAATCGGGCTGGCCGAACGCGGGTCTTCCGACATAGACGACATCGGGCAGGCGCTCGATCTCGACGGTGCCGTCCACCGAAAGATCGGGGCGCGCGCCGGGCGGAAGCTTGCCGTCGAGCTCGACGTCGACCTGCACCGTGCCGTTCTGCACGGCGGGATCGACGCGCAACACTTTTCCATCGACGACGCCGTTGCGCGTATCGACTTTGACCGGCTGGCCGAGCGCGACATCCTTGGCTTGCGTTTCGGCGATGCGCAACTCGGCCATCAATTCGCCGGGCCGCGCGACGCGCGCAAGATTCGCGCCGGCAGCAACCTGCTGGCCTTCTTCGACCGGAACCTGCTGCAGGATTCCCTCGATGCCGGCGCGCACGTGCAGCGCATCGGCTTGGCGCTGGCGCAGCTCGCGCGTTGCGACGAGCTGATCGAGTCGGGCCTGTTCGGCAGCGACTTGCGAGCCGATGTTGCGGCGGAATTCGACGACGCGCTGCTCCTCGATCGCCATGCGGTTCTTGTACTGCTCGAGGACGACCATGCTCTTCTTGTACTGCACGGCCGGGATCACGCCTTTCTCGGCGACGGATTTTTCGGCTTCGGCCTGCATGCGCGCGGTTTCGTATTCGCTTTTCACCTGCGCGAGCGCCGACTGCTCGTCGAGCAGCTTGGAGTTGAGATCGGTGCGCTTGGCGGCGAGATCCGATTGCGCGGCGGTGACTGCGGTCTTCGCCGCGAGGAGCTGATCGTCGACTTCGGGATTGGCGAGCTCGAGAATGACCGTATCCGGTTTCACGATGGCACCGGGCTTGATGACGATGCGCTCGACATGCGCTGCAGTCTCGGCGGCGATCCAGCGGATTTCTTTCGGCACCAGCGTTCCGGGTCCGCGCACTTCGCGCAACAGCTCGCCGCGTTTGACGGTATCGACCAAGACGCTCGAGCGTTCGATCGAAGGTATGGCAGGGCCGAGCGCCGAAAGCCCGGCGACGGCTAGGAGAAGCAGGATCGCGACGCCGGCGCCGATGAGGTACTGGCGGCGCCGTTTGCGTTGCTTGAGTTCGGGGCGAGCAATATCCATAGCCGACGGAAGAGCAGGGAGCGTGCCAGTCACCGGAACGGCCGCGGCGCTTGCCCGAATCGCGGTAACGTCGCAAGAAAAATATCTATAAAACAGCGATCTATGAGGTGTTTCGAACCTGGAATGTCCTGCCGGTGCAAATCGCGCGGGACGGAGGTTCCAGGCTGAGTGTCCGCTGGCGTACAGCGCGTCTGAACGCCGGCGTACACACGCAGCGGTTGCGCCGGCTGCCGAATGGCTTGGCTACGATCGATATTCAGACTTTCCGCCGACATTCCAGATCGCATCCAAATGCCGCGATGGCTCGTATTCACGGCATGGCTCACGAAAATCCATTGTCGGGACGGTCGTGCGCGCGTTTCGCTCGTGCGCGCGCAGGTCTTCTCGCGCTGTGTCCTTGCCGGTGTCCCGATCCACATGGGCAACACGCCGCTTCTGGGCTATGGTGGCGAGGGCAAAAGTCCGAGAACGCCGTCCGGGGATCGTGTGGCCGACTCTAGCGAAGCGACCAGCGGCGTCGAGCATCTTCGCGTGATGCTGCACGCTGTCGCGCGTGGCGATCAGATCGCGTTCGAAGGTCTGTATCGCGCCACGTCCGCGAAACTATTCGGCGTATGTCTTCGTATCTTGCCCAAACGAAGCGATGCCGAAGAAGTGCTGCAAGAGGCGTACACCACGATATGGCGCAAGGCGGGCAGTTACGACGCCGCAATCGCCAGTCCCATAACCTGGCTGATGATGGTCGCGCGCAACAAGGCGATCGATCGCGTGCGCTCGGGTGATAGCGAACGCATGCTCGAGCCGATCGATGTGGCGGGGGACATCGCCGACAGCGGCACGCCGATCGCGGCGTCCGTCGAGGCCGACGACGACCGTCGCCGACTGGATCGCTGCCTTGAAGAACTCGACGCTGCGCGCCGGCGTCTCGTGCGCACTGCGTTCTTCGAAGGCGCCACTTACGAAGAGCTTGCTGCGCGTTGCGGCGCACCGCTCGGAACGGTGAAGAGCTGGATCAGGCGCAGCCTGCTCAAGCTCAAGGCTTGTCTCGAACGATGAGCGCGATGATGCCCAACGAGCCGATCGAATCCGGCGATCTCGCCGGCGAATACGTGCTCGGCGTCTTGAACGCGGCAGATCGGCGCGTGGCTGCCGATCGCGCAGTGCGGGACTTCGCGTTCGCACGCGAGATCGAGTCGTGGGAACGCCGATTGGGCGCCTTAATCGCGGACATAACCCCCGTTGCGCCGCCCGCGTATGTCTGGGCGCGCATTCGCGCTGCGCTCGGTCACGGCACGCGCACCGAACCGGTCTGGCAACGCATCGGCTTCTGGCGCTGGCTGAGCGCCGGCGCGCTCGCCGTCGCAGCGGCCAGCGTCGTCGCGTTGTTTGTCGGTCAGCGCGTGGCGGTGCCGCCACAGCCGGCGCCACTCGTCGCGATCATGGCGCTCGACAACGGCGCTCCCGCTTTCGTTGCGACGATCGACCGCGCGCACGGCACGATGGTGGTGACGCCGGTGACTTCGTGGTCCGACGCGGCGCACATGCCGGAGCTCTGGCTGATTCCACCCGGCGACAAGCCGCACTCGCTCGGCGTCGTCGGCACCGCCAAATCCGTCACCGTGGCGATCCCGGCGAATCTTCGCGGCGCGATCGATCCGAAGTCGATCGTCGCGATATCGGTCGAGCCTCCCGGCGGATCTCCGACAGGTCAGCCGACCGGGCCGGTCATTGCGAAGGGCGGCATTTCGGGGATTTGACGACGCGGCGATGCTTGTCAGAACTCGAGCTCGAGCGATGCGCAAAGGTAGTCGATCACCGGCGCGACGCGTTTGAATGTATCGACGACCGTCGGCAGCAATTCGTCGGAGGTCACGATCGCATCGGTGATGCCGGCTCCGGCAGCGAAGTTCTTTCGTTTGATGTCTTCGATGAGCTCGTGCTGCGGATCGAAACCGCGCGGCGGCCGCGTCAGGCTTTCTCCCCAGAACTCGAACCGGCGTCGAAACATCGCCGAATACGCGGCCTTTTTCCACGCCGCCGGGTTGTCGGCAAGGAATTCGCGGATCTTCTTCAACGTCGGCGGTTCCGGGTGCCAGAGCCCTCCGCCCGCGAAGGAGTTGCGGGACTGAACGTGCAGATAGAACGAAGGTGCTTCGATTTCGCGCCTGCGCTCATGCGCAAAACGCGCGCCGGCCCAGGTCTTGTACGGCGTCTTGTCATTGGCGAAACGCGTGTCGCGATGGATGCGGAACAGCGAACCGCCCTGCGGCCGCGGGTCGGCGCGATAGTGTTTGCTGATTTTCGCGAGCGGCGCTTGCAGGTCGGTGATCAGGCGCAGGAAGGGCGCGCGCAGCACGTCCTCGTAGCGAGCCTTGTTCGCCGCGAACCAATCGCGGTTGTTGTTGGCCGCGAGATCGCGCTGGAATTTGAAGGTGGCGGCGGAGAAGTAACGTTGGGCCATGATGTCCTCAGAGAATCGTGCGACCCCATTGTTCCAGTTGATCGAGCACGGCGTGTTTCGCGGGCGTGGTCGAATCTTCCGCACGCAGCGCGGTGATTTCGGCGAAGTACTCTTCGAGCGTGCGCGGTGTCGCCGGCGTCGCGGTCTCGAGCCTTCGACGGCGCATCGTTTCCCAGCGTTGCGTTTCTTCGGCGTCGAGCGTGTGCGGCCAGTTGCGCGCACGGTAGCGGAACAGAAGCTCGGCGCAGCGCGTGTCCTTGAAGGCGAACGGGCGCTTGCCGAGCTGTTCCGGCGGCGTCTCGCGCACCGCGCGCAGCAACGGGCGATCGTCGTCGGAGAAGAAACAATCGTACAGCGCGATATCGGTGTCGGTCGCTGCGACCGGCTGGGTTTCTCTCGCGAAAACCTGTCGCACTTTTTCGGCGAGGCCGCTTGCGGTGCGCACCTGTTCGAGATGACGCAGGTTCCGTTCCGTATCCAGTGCGATGCGCGCCGTGTCGGTCGCTTGCAGCACGCTCAGCGGCGCCAGCGCGGGCGATCGGTTTGCGTGGACGAGCTTGAGCGGAATTCGCTCGATGCCTTCCGGCAAGTCGGCGCGGCGCGTGAAGACACGGTCGGCGATCGCGGCCGCGTCGAGCTCGATCAGCGGCGTCGGATCGCTGTCGAGATCGAACACGATCACGCCGTTCGGCCGCGTCGGATGGCCCGCCAGCGGAGCGATCATCGCAAGAGATCCGCGTGCGACCGGATAGCGCGAGGAGACGTGCAGCATCGGCGTCATGCCGACGACATCGAGAAGCTCGAACACACGCTGCTTCCGGCGCAGGGCGAGATGCCAATCCCAGAGTTTCGGTTGGCGTGCGCGAAGCACGCGCGCAAACCCAAGCAGCGCCTGTGCATCGGACAGCGCATCGTGCGCGCGATGCTGGACGATGTGATTGGCGCGTGCGAGAT
The DNA here is from genome assembly GCA_035996605.1 of Rhodanobacteraceae bacterium. Taxonomy (GTDB): domain Bacteria; phylum Pseudomonadota; class Gammaproteobacteria; order Xanthomonadales; family Rhodanobacteraceae; genus Dokdonella_A. The sequence goes on along the minus strand of DASYJJ010000477.1, from coordinate 2,194 downwards.
CTTCGAGACGGAAGCTCGGCGAACCGTCCTCGCGCTTGGGCCATTCGATTCCGTGCGGGCGCAGCGCGTAGCACATGCGCGCGAGGTCGATGACATCCCAGCGCGAGTTGCCGTTTTCCCATTCGCGCGCATAAGGATCGTAGAAATTGCGATAGAGGAGGTGGCGCGTGAATTCATCGTCGAAGCGCAGCGAGTTGTAGCCGACCGCGCAGGTTCCGGGTTCGGCGAGCGGCTCATGCACTCGCGCGGCGAACTCGGCTTCGATGACGCCTTCGAGCTCGGCACGTTGCGGCGTGATGCCGGTGACCAGGCACGCGCCGGGAGAGGGCAGTACGTCGCGAGCCGGTTTGCAATAGAACGACACCGGCTCGCCGACGACGTTCAGGTCCATCGTCGTGCGCAGCGCCGCGAACTGCACCGGGCGATCGCGGCGAGGGTCGGAGCCGAAGGTTTCGTAGTCGTGCCAGAGGAAAGTCTGCATCGCGCGTCCGTTGCCTGATCGCACAGCGTAGCGTCGCCGCGCGTCGCCTGACAAATCCGTATCGCCTGCTAGACTCGCCGCCGGTGCCGGCCGTCGGGGAGGCGAGACGGACGTCGACAAGGAGATGAGCGATGCTGCACGAGGACAATCTGATCTGGATCGATCTGGAGATGACAGGTCTCGATCCCGCTCGCGACTCGATCCTGGAAATCGCGACAATCGTTACCGACAAGGACCTCAACCTCCTCGCCGAAGGTCCGGAATTCGCGCTGCGTCATCCGCTCGCTCAACTCGAAGCGATGGATGACTGGAACCGCAACCAGCACCGCAAGTCCGGCTTGTGGACGCGCGTGGTCGAATCGACGATCGACATGGGCACGGCCGAAGCGCTGACGGTCGAGTTTCTCAATCAGTGGGTGCCGACCGGCAAGTCGCCCATGTGCGGCAATTCGATCTGTCAGGACCGGCGCTTCCTGTACCGCCTGATGCCGCGGCTGGAGCGTTATTTCCATTACCGCAATCTCGACGTTTCGACGATCAAGGAAATCGCCCGGCGCTGGGCGCCGGACCTGAGCCGGGGATTCACCAAGGAATCGATGCATACCGCGCTGAGCGACGTGCGCGATTCGATTTCGGAGCTCAAGTTCTACCGGCCGTACATGGGAAGGCTCGCCGGAGTGCTCGAAGCGCCCTGATCGGCGGCGATCGAAAGCGGTTCAGCGAAGTCACTCAGTCGAGCAGCGCGCGCAGGTCGTCCGGAATTGTCCAGTCCGGATGCGCGCGGCGGAACAGGCGCAGGCTTTCGGTCGCCTGCTGGCGACGTCCTTGTTGATCGAGCTGCCGGATGTGCGCTAGCCAGTCCACTGGTGCGAGCTGCATGTCGCGCTGCAATTCGACCGATCCGCTCGGCGCTGTCGGCGAGGCCAACGTTCGCGCGGCGCCTGCAGCGCTTTTTTCGACGGCCGCGCCCGCCGCTGCGGCGCGCGTTTCGGAAGCCGGCGCACTTGAATCTTTTCGATCCTGCGTCCGCTCGAGTTCCCGCGCGGCATTCGGAAATGCCTGTGCCGGAGGCGGCGCGGGCGGTGCGGCGGCGGGTCTCTGCGCCGGCGACGGAATCGCGGGAGGCGCAGCCGGCTTGCCCAATTTCAGCGTTTTGCGCGGCTCTGATTTGAGCTCCGACGAAATCTTTCCAGCGACGCGGTCCGCGGCGGGTGACTCCGCGCGCATCGCATCGCTCTCGCTCGGTGGTCGCGCCGGTTGGTCTTCGCGCTTGGCGCGCGCGGATTCGCTGATCGGCTGCACAGGCACGACGCGTGGCGCAGCGGTCGGCAACGCGGACTCATTCTGAATCATCGCATCGTGGCCGACGCGCCAGGCAATGCCGGCAGCGAGCACGAGTCCCGCGGCAGAACCAAGACCAACGACCCAGCGTTGGCGCCGCGGCGGCTTGCCGCTGTGTACGGCGCGCGCGGCCTCGCCGAGCACGGCGCGATCGAGTCTGCGCGGCGGCTCGTAGCGCGGAAGACGCCGGTACAGATTGCCGATCTTTCCGCCGTCGTCGCCGAGCAGATCGTCGACATCGCGATCGGGATCGCGCGTATTCATGTCGCGAACCTCTCGCGGATTCGCGCGAGCGCATAACGCAGGCGCGACTTTACCGTCTCGCGTCCGGCGCCCGTGATCGCCGCAATTTCTTCCAGACCGAGGCCGCTT
>DASYJJ010000476.1:0-2496 GCA_035996605.1 Rhodanobacteraceae bacterium | reverse complement strand
CTCTCAAAGTGGGTCTTGGCGGCGGAGCTTCAAGGCATGGCGGCGACAAACAGCAACGTGGTCAGCGTCAAGCAGGCGTTGGCGGGCGCGGTAACGGCCGGGAGCACAGTCACCGTGCGCGGCTGGGTGCGCACGCGTCGCGATTCGAAAGCGGGTCTTTCGTTCGTCAACGTCAGCGACGGCTCGTGCTTCGATCCGATCCAGGTCGTAGCGCCGGCTTCTTTGCCGAACTACGAAAGTGAAGTCGCGCGCCTCACTGCCGGCTGCTCGGTCATTGCAGAAGGCGAACTGGTCGCTTCGCAAGGCAAAGGCCAGGCGTTCGAGATCCAGGCCACGAAAATCGAAGTCGTCGGCTGGGTGGACGATCCGGAAACCTACCCGATCCAGCCCAAGCAGCATTCGCTCGAATTCCTGCGCGACGTCGCGCACCTTCGCCCGCGCACCAATCTCTTTGGCGCGATCGCACGCGTACGCCACACGATCGCGAGCGCGATCCATCGCTACTTCGATCAAAAAGAATTTTTCTGGGTCAACACGCCGATCATCACGACATCCGACGCCGAAGGCGCGGGCCAGATGTTTCGGGTGTCGACGCTGGATCTGATGAACCTGCCGCGCACCGACAACGGTGCGATCGATTTCCACAAGGATTTCTTCGGACGCGATGCGTTTCTGACCGTCTCCGGCCAGCTCAATGTCGAAGGCTATTGCCTCGCGCTCAGCAAGGTCTACACATTTGGCCCGACCTTCCGCGCGGAGAATTCCAACACGCCGCGCCATCTCGCCGAGTTCTGGATGATCGAGCCCGAGATCGCGTTCGCGGATCTGAACGACGACGCCGACCTCGCCGAGGATTTCCTCAAGTTTATTTTCAGGACCGTGCTCGCCGAGCGCGCCGACGATATGGCGTTCTTCGCCGAGCGCATCGAAAAGACCGCGGTGTCGCGCCTCGAGGCATTCGTCAGTGCGCCGTTCGAGCGCATCGAATACACCGACGCCGTCGAGATCCTGAAGAAATCCGGAAAGAAATTCGACTACCCCGTCGAATGGGGCGTCGATCTGCAGACCGAGCACGAGCGCTATCTCACCGAACAGCACGTTGGCCGGCCTGTCGTCGTCACGAACTATCCCGAAAAGATCAAGGCGTTCTACATGCGTCTCAACGACGACGGAAGAACCGTCGCCGCGATGGACGTGCTCGCACCCGGCATCGGCGAAATCATCGGCGGATCGCAGCGCGAGGAACGCCTCGACATGCTCGACAAGCGCATGGCGCAGTTCGGCCTCGATCCAAAGCATTACGAGTGGTATCGCGATTTCCGTCGCTACGGCACCGTGCCGCACGCGGGATTCGGACTCGGCTTCGAGCGGCTCGTGGTTTATGTATGCGGCCTTGCCAACATCCGCGACGCACATCCGTATCCGCGAGCGCCGGGCTTGGCCGAGTTCTGAGATGCTCGTCAAATCAGGATCACGGCGGCCCCGTCTTCGTCGTTCCGGAGAAAGCCGGCACCCCTTTTGCTTCTCGCGGCGCGACAACGATCGGCGAAACGCAGAATCAAAATGGATCCCGGCTTTCGCCGGGACGACGGCCTAAGAGAGCTGCGCTGCGCATGCTAGCCACCCGCGAATTCCTGCTGATCATGGGCCTCGGCCTCGTCGTCGCCGGCTTGACCGCCTACGTGATCGTCTGGATGCTTGTCGCAGTTCACCTGCGCGACCATCATCCGCAGATGCGCAAAGCCATCGGCAACGTGCTCATCGCGCCGCGCGCGTTGGGGTTCTATCTCTTCGCAGGCTGGCGCTCCGCACGCGACTCGAATCTCAATGTGCTCGCGTTCCCGGGCACTTTCGGCGTGTGGGCGATCGTTGCTGGCCTCGCGAGTTGCGCGATATCAGAGGTTCTCGCGATTCTCGGAGGCACGCGATGAGCGAAGACGACGGCGCGCAATGGTGGATCGCCGCGATCGGCGACACATTGATCTGGGCTCGGCTGACGATCACGGACGGAGGCGTCGCCGAGGTATTCGACAGCGACGGCCGCACGCTCCGCTACGACGACGAGACGCAGGCGCGCATGGCATTGCTCGATGCGGAATTCCGCGCGTTCGAGGGTCTGGACGAAGACGACGCCGCCCTCTTCGGCTTCGATCTTGAAGAGATCGAACCGCCGCGCGGCGACAACGACGAAGAGCTCTTCCCGCAAATGATCGTGAAACTGCCGTCGCGCCACTGAACTTGCCGATACACGAGGAGACGTCCATGAATCTCGATCTCACCGGCAAACATGCGCTCGTCTGCGGCGGCTCCGCCGGAATCGGCCTCGCGGCAGCAATCGAGCTTGCGAAACTCGGTGCGGATGTGACGCTGCTCGCGCGTTCGCGCGAGGCGCTCGAACGCGCGCTGACGCAACTGCCGCGCACGCATGCCGCGCAGACGCACGCGACGATCGACGCGGACATGAACGAGCACACGGACCTGCGCGCCAAAATCGAG
>DASYJJ010000475.1:0-8288 GCA_035996605.1 Rhodanobacteraceae bacterium | reverse complement strand
GCTCACCAATGTGGTCATGATGGGCATGGGCGAGCCGCTGCTCAATTTCGACAACGTCGTGCGCGCGATGAGCGTGATGCGCGACGATCTCGGTTTCGGTCTCGCCAACAAGCGCGTCACGCTGTCGACCGCTGGCCTCGTGCCGATGATCGACAAGTTGTCCGAAGCGAGCGATGTTTCGCTCGCGGTATCGCTGCACGCGCCGAACGACGAGCTGCGCACGGAACTCGTGCCGCTCAACAGGAAATATCCGATCGACGAATTGCTCGCGGCGTGCGCGCGTTATGCAGCGCGGCGCCCACGCACGTCGATCACGTTCGAATACACGATGCTCGAGGGCGTCAATGACAAGCCCGAGCATGCGCGCCAGCTGATCAAGCTGATGCGCCGCCTGCCGGCCAAGGTCAACCTGATTCCGTTCAATCCGTTCCACGGAACGCGGTTCACGCGTTCGAGTGAAACCGTCATCCGCGCGTTCCAGAAGATTCTGCTCGACGCCGACGTTTTGACCATGGTCCGGCGCACGCGCGGGGACGACATCGACGCAGCCTGCGGCCAGCTCAAAGGGCAGGTCATGGACCGCACTCGCCGCCAGGCCGAGTTCCGCCGCAAGCTCGAAGAGGCGATGGCCCATGCGGCGTGATGCCTTGCCGCTGCTGTGCGCGTTCGCGCTGTCGGTGCTGCTGGCCGCATGCACGACGACCGGCAATGGCAACGTCAAGAAGGAAAGCGCGGCTGCGGAAAAGGCGGATGCGGCGCGGGTCCACACGGAGCTCGGCCAGAAGTACATGCAGCAGGGCAATCTCAAGACTGCGCTCGAGGATCTCAACAAGGCGCTGACCTACGATCCCGATTACGCCGACGCGCATACGGTCCTCGGCGTGCTCTATGAGCGCATCGGCGATGCCAAGCAGGCCGAGGAGCACTACCGTCGCGCGGCGCAGCTCCGGCCCAAGGGCGGCAACGAGTTGAACAACTACGGCGCGTTCCTGTGCAAGATCGGCCGTTACGACGAAGCGGCCGGGAATTTCGACCGCGCGATCGCCGACCCGTTCTACAACACGCCGGACGTGGCGCTGACCAATTCCGGGACGTGCCTGCTCAAGGCCGGCAAGCTCGATCCAGCCGAATCCGTGTTGCGGACAGCACTCGACCGCTCGCCGAACAATGCCGAGGCGTTGTTCCAGCTGGCCTCGGTGCTCTACGAAAAAGGCGACTATTTCAAGGCGCGCGCTTTCATGCAGCGCTTCGAGGGAGTCGGCCAGGCGCGGCCCGAATCGCTCATGTTGGGACGCAACATAGAACTCAGGTTGGGCAATAGTGCGGCCGCAAGCGACTACACACGCCGACTTCTCCAATCGTTTCCTGAGTCACAACAAGCACGTGCGTTGAACGCGCAGAATCAGTCATGAATGGCGGTCATGAATAGCGGCCAGGGACAACAATCCGACGAAAACGCCGCAAAAGGGGCGAGCGCGATCTCCAATGAACCGGAGAGCGTTGCATCGATCGATCAGGACAATGGGCAGCTCGCACTGCCGTTGTTATCCGGAAGGCACATTATGAGAGCCGAAGAGCTTGATACCGACGGCAAGGCGTCCTCCGAGACGCTGCCGCAGCCGGGCGGGGAGATCCTTGAAGTCGTGCCGGAGCGCACGGTCCAGAACTCGTTCGGGCGGCGCCTTCGCGCCGCGCGCGAGGGCATGAATTTAAGCCGCAACGAAGTTGGGCAGCGTTTGAGGCTGCCGCTGCGCCTGATTGCGCAGCTCGAAGACGACGACTACGCCGGGATCGATCAGGGCGTCTATCTGCGCGGCTATCTCAGCAGTTATGCGCGCCTCGTCGGCATTCCGACCGTGGCCGCCGACACGGTCGCAACCGCGAACGTGCGCACCGCACCACTCGTGGCGACCGGACAGATGTCGCGTTCGCGCTATCTCATCGATCGGTACTCGGTGAGCGCCACGTATCTGATCCTCACCGCGCTCATCGTCGTGCCCGCCGTTTGGCTGGCTACGCACGGTGGTCTTGAACAGAATCTGGTACGCACGACGTCGCTCGACGGCCCCTCGACGATTCAGGTTCCGCTGATCGGTCAGCCGCAGGCGACCGGCGCCGATTCGCCTGATACGGCGCAGCAACCCGCGGCCGAGGCGAACGACTCGTCACCGACGGACGCGAACACGATTGCGGCGGTGAGCGAACCGCCCAAGCAGGAGCAGATGCCTGTCGTTGCGTCGATGGCGCCGTTCACGACGCAATCGCCGACGCCTGCCGCACCGGCACCGGAATCAATGGTCGCTCACGCCGCCGGCGCTCACTCCCTTATGGTGAAACTCACCGCGGCGAGCTGGGTCGAAATCATCGGCACCGATGGCAGCAAACTCGAATACGGCATCCTGCCCGGCGGAGCGGAACGCACCTACACCAGCGACCTGCCGCTGTCGGTACGGCTCGGCAATGCCGAAGGCGCAGAAATCAGCGTCGACGGCAAGGTCGTCGACCTCGCGCCGTTCAGGCACGCCAACGTCGCGCGGCTGCGCGTCTTTGGCGCAAATGGCACCGAAGCGCCAGCCACGGAGTTCTGACGCGCTCCTGAATCCGGATTCCCCGATGGGCAGGCGCCAGGCGCCTGTCCGCGGTTTCCTGTTAACCTTGCGCGGCTTCGCGGACCTCCGCGAATGACCGCCGCCGCATTGCGGCGGCCGCCGTCCGCCCGCGTAGGCTGGCTCGGCGCCGCGATCCACATTCTGCGGAGATTTCATGGCTTTCGACGTTCTTGACGAACACGAGCAAGGCGAGCTCGTACAGAAATGGCTGCGCGAGAATGCGATGTCGATCGCGATCGGCGTTGCGCTCGGACTCGTTCTCATTTTCGGCTGGCAGCAGTGGAAAGCGCATCGTGCGCGCCATGCGGCCGAAGCCGCGACGCAATACCAGGTGCTCGTCGATGCGCTCGGCGCAAAACGCACTGATGACGCGAAAGTCATCGCTGACGCGCTGCGGAAGGATTTCCCGGACACGGCCTATGCAGCGTTCGCGGCCATGCGCGCGGCGGAGATCGCCAACGACAAGGGCGATCTCAAGGACGCCGCCACCGATCTCGAATGGGCCGGGGATCATGCCGGCGCGCCGGCACTGAAGTCATTGGCCGGAGTCAATCTTGCGAAAGTGAAGCTCGCGCTAGGCGATGCCGATGCTGCGTTGAAGCTCATCGACGGCGTTCCGAAAGGCGACTACTCGGCGCTCGCCGGAGAAACTCGCGGCGACATCCTCGCGCAGCTCGGACGCAACGACGATGCGCGCGCGGCTTATCAGGATGTTCTTTCGCATCTCGATCCGCAGGCACCCAACCGCACGTTCGTGCAGATGAAGCTCGACAACCTCGCGTCGGCTTCGGTCGCACAGACGGCCACCCAGGAGGCGAGCGGCTCATGATGCGTTCTATTCCGATCCGTTTCGTTCTGGTGCTCGGCGCGTCGAGCTTCGCGCTCGGCGGCTGCGACTGGATCAAGAGTCTGGGCAAGAAAGACAATGTCGAACCGCCGACACCGCTCACCGAATTCACGCCGACGGTTCAAGTGCAGCGTCTGTGGACCGAGGGCGTCGGCAGCGGCGAAGGCGATTCGGGCGCACGCCTCGCGCCGACCGTCGCCGACGGACATCTCTACGCTTCGAGCGTCGACGGCACGATCGAAGCCATCGATGCCGCCAGCGGCCGAACACTCTGGCAAAAGCATCTCGGCGACCGGCACGGTTGGCTGTGGAAGCGCGGCGACAATACTCTGCGCTGGTCCGGCGGCCCGGCCGTTCTCGGCGATCTCCTCGTCGTCGGCGGTCTTGATGGCGATGTCTACGCGTTGTCCTCGCAGGACGGCAGCGAGCGCTGGCACGCGATGGTTTCTTCCGAAGTCATCGCGCGCCCAGCCATTTCCGATGCGATCGTCGTCGTGCGCACGATCGATGGACGCCTGACCGGGCTCGATGTGAAGGACGGCAGCCGCAAGTGGGTGTTCGATCAGTCGGTGCCGCCGCTCAGTCTTCGCGCCAATTCCTCACCGGTGATCGTCAACGGCGCGGTCTACGACGGTTTCGACAACGGAAAAATCGTCGCGGTACGCCTCGCCGACGGCAATCCGTTGTGGCAGCAGACGCTCGCGACCGGCGAAGGTCGCACCGAGGTCGAGCGCCTTTCCGACATCGACGGCGACGTGCTCGTCGTTGGCAGCAACATTGTAGCCGTCGGCTATCGCGGACAGGTTTCGGCGATTGCGGCCGAGACCGGCCGACCGCTCTGGCAGCGCGACATATCGAGCTACGGCGGCGTCGCCGCCGGCGACAACGCGCTGGTGCTGGCCGACGCAGACGGCAACGTCTGGGCATTCGACCGCGACACGGGCGCGAGCCTGTGGAAACAGGATCAGCTCAAGTACCGCTGGCTGGGCACTCCGGCTGTGCAGGGCAAGTACGTCGTCATCGGCGACAGCGAAGGTTTCGTGCACTGGCTCAGCATCGACGAAGGCAAGTTTGCCGCGCGCGAGCGGTTGAGCAAGAAGGCGATCGAAAGCGCGCCGGTTGTCATCGGCGACACGGTTTACGTCGAAGATGTCAAAGGACACATCGGCGCTTACAGCGTTCGCTAGCTCTAACCTCTCGCGCAAGCGGGAGAGGCTGCGTGCCGCGTGGATGAGCGAATTGGAGCGCACAGTTGAACGTTCGCTTGAAGGTTTCGCTCCGTAGGCCCTCACCCTAACCCTCTCCCGCAAGCGGGAGAGGGGACCTGGGCGCTTCAAAGCTTCACTTCGTAGGCTCTCGCCCTGGGCTTTCCCCGCAAGCGGGAGAGGGTGACCTGGGGCCTTTCGTCGCCGGCGGGCGCGATCAAGTAATCTGGAACCATCATGCTTCCCGTAGTCGCCCTCGTCGGTCGGCCGAACGTCGGCAAATCGACGCTGTTCAACGTGCTGACGCGTTCGCGCGACGCGCTAGTCGCCGATATGCCCGGCGTCACGCGGGATCGGCATTACGGCATCTGCCGCCTGGCCGCCGCGCAATTCGTCGTCGTCGATACCGGCGGCCTCGTCGATGACGCACAAGGCCTCGCCGCACAGACCGCGGGGCAAGTCGACATTGCGATTGCAGAAGCCGATGCAGTGCTGCTGATCGTCGATGCGCGCGATGGTCTCCTGCCGACCGATCGCAATATTCTCGATCGGCTTCGCCGAGCCGGAAAACCGCTCGTTCTCGTCGTCAACAAAGTCGACGGGCTCGATGAAAACATCGCGCTGGCAGAATTCGCCGCTCTCGGCACGGATTCGACGTTGCCGGTGTCGGCCGCACACGGACGCGGCGTCACGCCGCTGCTCTCCGCCATCGAACCGCTGCTGCCAGCACCCGACGAAACCGATCTCGCGCCGGCCGCGGACGAAGGCATCCGCGTCGCGATCGTCGGACGACCGAACGTCGGCAAGTCGACGCTCGTGAACCGACTGCTCGGCGAAGAGCGTGTCATCGCTTCGGAACTTCCCGGTACGACGCGCGATTCGCTGCGCATCGCGCTCGAGCGCGACGGGCGCCGCTACACGCTGATCGACACCGCCGGCATCCGCCGGCGCGCACGCGTCGAAGATGCTCTCGAAAAATTCAGCGTGATCAAATCGCTGCAGTCGGTCGACGCTTCGCACGTGACCGTGCTGATGCTCGACGCGCGCGAAGGCGTGGCCGACCAGGACTCAACGCTGATCGGGCATGTGCTCGAGTCCAATCGCGCGCTTGTCATCGCGGTGAACAAGTGGGATGGCCTGGACAAATATCAGCGCGACCAGTGCAAGGCGTCGCTCTCGCGCAAACTCGATTTCGTGCCCTGGGCGCGCCAGGTTTTCATCTCGGCCAAGCACGGCACGGGAATCGGCGATCTGATGAAAGCGGTGGATCGCGCCTATGCCTCCGCCAATCGCAAGTTCACTTCGTCCGAGCTCACGCGCGCACTCGAAGCCGCGTACGAGGGTTACCAGCCGCCGCTCATTCGCGGGCACGCGCCGAAACTCCGTTACGCGCACCCGGGCGGATCGAACCCGCCGACGATCGTGATCCACGGATCGCGGACCAAACACATTGCGGATGGCTACCGGCGTTACTTGGAGAATTTCTTCCGCAAGCGCTTCAAGCTCGAAGGCACGCCGATCCACATTCAATTCAACGAGAAAGAAAATCCGTTCGCCGGTCGGCGCAACGAATTGACCGAAGGCCAGCAGCGGCGACGCCAGCGCCTGGTACGGCACGCCAAGCGCGGCAAGCACTGAGACCCGTGCGATGGATACCCCGGCGCTGACGGTCGCGATACTTGCCGGCGGCGCCGCGTCCCGCCTCGATGGTCGCGACAAAGGACTCGAGCCCGTCGGCGGCAGACCGTTGATCGAGTGGGTGCTCGATTATTGCGCCGAGCATGTGGTCGGGATTTTCGCGTCACCGGAGTCCGCGCGCGACGTCGAGCTGACGATCATCGCCAACCGGAATCTCGAAACATATGCGCGCTACGCACCGGTTCGCACCGATGTCGTGCCCGGCTATCGCGGACCGCTCGCGGGCGTGGCGAGCGCGCTCGGCGCCGCGACGGCAGCGCGCGTGTTGACGCTCCCGGTCGATTGCCCGATGCCGCCGCGCGATCTCTGGCAACGACTGCTGGGCGAAATGGAGCGAACCCATTCGCGCGCAACCGTTGCGTGCGACGGCGAGCGGCGCCAGCCGGTTTTTGCGCTTTACCTCCGCGATCTTGCCGAATCGGCGCTCGCAGCGGCAAAAACCGGGCAGGGCGTCTGGGAATGGCAGGATGCGATCGGCGTGGTCGAAGTTGATTTCCCCGATCAGCAGCAGCAGTTTCATAATCTCAACACTCCCGAGGATTTTGCCGCCTACGCCGATGTCATCCGCACCCGCGATTGAAATTCCAACCCGGCTTTCCGTGGACGAGGCGCGCGAGCGCGTCGTGGAACTCTGCGGACAGCGACGCGTCGCGGTCGATGAGATCGCGCTCGATCGTGCGTTGGGGCGCGTGCTTGCGGTGGATGTCGCCGCGCCTCATGCGCTGCCGCCGTTTGCGAATTCGGCGATGGATGGTTACGCGCTGCGCGGCGAAGATTTGCCGCGCGAGGGCGAGAAGCGTTTTCGAATGGCCGGCGTGATGCTGGCCGGCGGTGGAGAAGCCCTTCGCGTCGGCGCCGACGATTGTATCCGCATCACGACCGGCGCGCCGCTTCCGATCGGCGCGGATACGGTTGTCATCAAGGAACGCGTGCGCGTCGACGACGGATTTGTCGTCGTCACCAGCGGAGAGTCGAAAGCTGCGAACGTGCGGCTCGCGGGCGAAGATCTCGCGGCCGGCGAAACGGCCGCGTGCGCCGGCGAAGTGTTGAGCGCGGCACGACTCGGACTTCTCGCATCCTGCGGCTTCGCCAAAGTGCCGGTCGCGCGACGTCCGCGCGTCGCGTTGCTCGTGACGGGCGACGAGCTCGTTCCGACCGGCGAGCCGCTCGGCTTCGGACAGATCCACGACAGCAACCGCTACACGCTCGCGGGCTTGCTCGAAGACATCGGAATCGTTCCACACCCGGTCGCGCACGTACGCGATGACGTACTCGCACTGCGCGAAACGTTGCTTGCGGTCGCCGCCACATGCGACGTCGTGATCAGCAGCGGCGGCGTTTCAGCGGGCGAGGCGGACCATATTCCGGGCCTCGTCGCCGAGCTTGGTCGCGTACATTTCTGGAAAGTGCGCATGAAACCCGGTATGCCGGTTCTGTGCGGTGAAATTGGCAAGGCGCTCGTCTTTGCTCTTCCCGGAAATCCGGTGTCTTCGCTTGCAACGTTCCTGACGCTTGTAAAGCCGGGCTTGATGGCGATGCAGGGCGCGGACGAAACGCGCCGACGCTGGTATGCGCGGCTACGGAGGCCGATCCGCAAGAAACACGATCGCACGGAATTCCTGCGCGCTCGGGTCGAATGCGGCGAAGACGGACAGCTTCACGTCTCGCCCGTCGAACAACAAGGCTCCGGAATGCTGCGCGGTGTCGCGGAAGCGAATTGTTTCATCGTCTTCGCTGAGGGCGTCCATGAACTCGCCGAGCGAGATATCGTGGAAGTGATCCCATTGCCGGGATTATGCTGAGCCCGTGAGCACTGTGCTGAAAACCCCGCAGACGTACGCCGGACCGATTCGCGAAATCGATCCCGTGGATGCACTCGCGCGTCAACGCGCGGGCGCGTTGCTGTTCGACGTGCGCGAGGACAACGAG
>DASYJJ010000474.1:0-15975 GCA_035996605.1 Rhodanobacteraceae bacterium | reverse complement strand
GAGCGCGTGGCAAAGCAGCGCCCGGATCGAGCCCGCATGCGCGACCGCGAGGACACAATCGTCCGGCTGGGTCGAGCCGAGCAGCGCGGAGAACCATGCGCCCGTGCGGCGGATCAGGTCCGCGAAGCTTTCGCCGCCGGGTGCTTCCTGGATCACCCAGTTCTCCGCCCAATGTCGATAACGCGCAGCGTCCGATGCGGCGATTTCGTCCCATCGCTTGCCGTCCCATGCGCCGAGATCGACTTCACGCAAGCGCGGGTCCGCGAGCGGTTCGATCGCGAAGCGGGCGGCAAACACCTGGGCGGATTGCTGCGCACGCTTCAGATCGCTCGAGAACAGAAAACGCGGCGCGGTGCTGTCCCAGCTCGCCGCAAGACGCTGCATCGCGGTGAAGCCTTCCGCGGAAAGCGGCACGTCGAAATGACCGAGACAAATGCCCAGGGGTGCATCGACGGCGCCGTGGCGGACGAGGATGAGATCCATCGGAGATGACAGCAAGGCAACGAAGCGCGCAGCGTATCATCGCCACACGACGCACACTTCACTCGAGTCTTCGGGTTGCATCATTCTTTTTCTTCCGGGCGACGAATCCCGCGCGCGTGCCGTCCTAAGATGCAGCTTCGTGGTCCCATTCGCGGGAGAGCGCGACATGTGGTTTGCCTATCGGCCAAGCCTCTCAGCCATGGCCATCGCCGCGTTGTCGTTCTCGGCGGCCATGACCGCTGCGCCGCGCCTGCCGACAACGAGTGTAAACTCCGTTGCACCCGCGCATCCGCAATGGCGTCAATTTCGTTTCGACGCGCATCACACAGGTTACAACCGCACCGAGCGCGTACTTGGCGTCGGGAACGTGCCATCGATGGAACTCGCCTGGCAAGCCGAGCTCGGTGAGCTGGTCTTTTCCTCGTCGCCCGCGGTCGTGAACGGTGTCGTCTACATCGGATCGTCCGACGGCACGCTGTGGGCGTATTCGGCCGACGGTTGCGGAGCGTCGCTGTGCACGACGCCGTTGTGGCAATCCGTGTCGCTGGCTCAGATCGTGGACTCACCGACGGTTGCCGGCGGTGTCGTCTACGTCGGATCGCAAACCTCGTTCGATTCGAACGACGGACTCCTAAACGCTTTCGATGCGCACGGCTGCGGCGCGCCGGTCTGCGCGCCGCTGTGGCAAGGCCTTGCCGGCAACGAATCGATTCTCGATTCGTCGCCTGCCGTCGGCAACGGATTCGTTTATGTCGGCGCGTTCGACGGCAAGCTCTACGCGTTCGCCGCAAACGGCTGCGGCGCGCCGATTTGCAAGCCCGTGTGGACCGGCGCAACGCGCGGCACCATCGAGTCCTCGCCGACGGTCGGAGCCGGCGTCGTCTACATCGGTTCGGACGACGGCAAGCTGTATGCGTTCGCCGCGGCAGGCTGCGGGTCGTCCATCTGCGAGCCGCTGTGGAGCGGAGATCTCGGAAGCGCCGCATTTTCATCGACGCCGGCGCTTTCCGACGGTGTTGTCTACATCGGATCCGCGCATGCGCTGTCGGCGTTCGATGCCGATGGTTGCGGCGTGCCGACGTGCGCGCCGCTCTGGCAGGCAGTCGACGAGAACGAATTCTTCGGCGGCTCGCCCGCGATCGCCAACGAGCGCGTCTACATCGGTCTCGAATCCGAAGTGGCCGTTTATGCGGCCGGCGGTTGCGGCGCGGCCGTGTGCGATCCGCTCTGGCTCATGCTCGGCGGCGGATTCCAGGCGGCGATCGAATCCTCGCCCACGGTGGCCAACGGCGTCGTCTACGCCGGCAGGAACACCGGCGAAGTGCTCGCCTGGTCGTCGGAGCCGTGCGGATCGTTCGTCTGCGACAATATCTGGCGCGGGATGACGGGCGATCCGATCGTCAACTCGTCGCCAACCGTCTTCAACGGCAGGCTCTACATCGGCAGCGCGGACGACGCGTTTCCCGAAGATCAGCAAGGACGCATCTACATTTTCGAGCTGCCCTGACGGAGCGACCCGACAACGCATGCCGCGAGCCGTTATCATCGCGCCATGGTCGATGATTGCGACGTTCTCATCGCCGGCGGAGGGCTCGTCGGCGCCAGCCTTGCCATCGCGCTCGATGGTTCGGGCCTTTCCATCGCGCTTGCCGAAGCCGTGCCGCCGCGCGTGGAACTGCAGCCGAGTTACGACGAGCGCAATCTTGCGCTTGCCGGCGCGAGCGTGAATGCTCTCGAAGCACTCGGCGTGCTCGATGTCGCTGTGGCCGTCCACCCGATCGAACGCATTCACGTCAGTCGTCGCGGCGACTTCGGCAGCGTGCGTTTCGATGCCTCCGAGCTTGGCCTTCGCGCATTCGGCGCGACGATTCCGGCGCGCGAGCTCGGCAATGCGTTGCTCCGCGGGCTCGATCGCTGTCGCGATCTTGCGCGCCTTACGCCGGCCGAAGTCGTCGCAGTCGAAACACACGACGACCGCATCGATGTCACGCTGCGCACCGGCGAGGACGAACGCACGATACGCACGCGTCTTCTCGTCGGCGCCGACGGCACGGAGTCGTTCGTCAGGCGCGCCATCGGCATCGATGTCGAGCGGCACGACTATGGCCAATGCGCATTCGTGACCACGCTCACGGTCGACAAGCCTCTCGCCGGCGACGCGTACGAACGCTTCACAGAATCTGGCCCGGTCGCGCTGCTGCCGCTCGGCGCGAATCGCGCGGGACTCGTGCTCAGCGTGCCAGCGACGGAAGCCGCGCGTATCGGCGCGCTCGACGATGCCGATTTCATCGCGTTCGTGCACGCGCGTTTCGGCCATCGCGCCGGGCGTTTCTCGCGGCCCGGCAAGCGCAAGCCGTATCCGCTCGCACGCGCGCTGGCTTCGCGCACGATCGCGCCGCGCGCGGTCTTGGTCGGAAACGCGGCACAAACCGTGCACCCGATCGGCGCGCAGGGGTTCAATCTCGGCTTGCGCGATGCGCTCACCCTTTCCGAAATCCTGCGTGAAAGCGCAGCGCCCGGCTTCGACGCCGGCGAAGCAGGTTTGCTCGCACGTTATTCGCAGCGCCGAGCCGGCGATCGTTCCGCGACGACGCGCTTCAGCGACGAGCTGGTGCGCCTGATGGGCAGCGATTTTGCGCCGATGCGCGCGCTGCGCTCGCTCGGCTTTCACGCGCTCGATCGGATCGCTCCGCTGAAGCGTCGTTTCGCATTGCGCGGAATGGGCTTTCGCGGCGACACGCCGCTGCTGGCCTTGATGCGATGAATCGCCGCGGCGATTTCGATGCGGTCGTGGTCGGCGGCGGGGCGATCGGAACTGCGCTCGCGCTGGCACTTGCGCGAGACGGGTTCGAGACTGCGCTGATCGAATCGCGCGCGCCGAAACCCTGGCGCGCCGAGGACGATCTCGATCTGCGCGTGGTCGCGCTCGCGTTCGACGCGCGCGAACTTCTGGACGATCTTGGCGTGTGGGCGACGATTGCGGCCGCGCGGATCGCACGGTATCGCCGCATGCACGTCTGGGATGCGAGTGCCCCCGGCGAGCTTACGTTCGATGCTTCCGAGCGCGGCGAAGCGGCACTCGGCTGGATCATCGAGAATCGCCTGATTCAGCACGCGCTGTGGCAGGCGGCGAAAGAAGAGCGAAGCCTGCGTATTTTGTCGCCCGCCGAAGTCGCTGCCGTCGAGAACGGCGCCGACGCGGCGGAGGTTTCACTGTCCGATGGCACGCGCATGCGCGCGCGCGCCGTGATCGCAGCCGACGGCGCCGAATCGCCCGTGCGCAAAATGCTCGGCATCGAGGCGAGCGGCCGCGACTACGCGCAGCGCGCGGTCGTCGCACACGTCGCAACCGCGCGCGAGCACGAAAACACCGCTTGGCAACGTTTCAATCCGGGCGGACCGCTGGCTTTCCTGCCGCTCGCCGACGGACGCAGCTCGGTCGTATGGTCGCTGCCGGAAGCGGAAGCCGCGCGCATTCTGGCGCTGGGTGACGCCGCATTTCGCAATGAGCTGGGTTGCGCGCTCGATTTTCGCCTCGGCGAAATCGCCTCGACGACATCGCGCGCGGCATTTCCGCTGCGCATGCGGCTTGCGGAAAAATACGTCGCGGGTCGTTGCGCGCTCGCCGGCGACGCGGCACATGTCGTGCATCCGCTGGCCGGGCAGGGCATGAATCTTGGTTTTCGCGATGTCGCATGTCTTCGCCGCGTATTGCGCGACGCGCGCGAACGCGGCAGCGATATCGGCGCGACGCATGTGCTCAGACGCTACGAGCGCGAACGCCGCAGCGAAAACGCGCTCGCGGCGCGCGGGCTCGACACGATCGAGCGCGTGTTCAATCTCGACAATTCGCTGGCTGCGGCACTGCGCGGGTTCGCACTCGCGGGAGCTGACCGGGTGCAGCTCGCCAAACAGTTTTTCATGTCGGCGGCGGCTGGCCGCTTGTGAACGTTGCTGGGGCGCAGATCGCTCCGGTCAACGAGCGGCGGACCGCCTGCGCGGTCATTTTTCCCAACGATAGTTGATGCCCGCGCGATTTCCGGAGGTCGCGTTCTGCGCTTCGAAATTCCAGCGTTTGTTGAAGAGGTATTTCAGGCTCACGACTTCGCCGGGCGTGAAGAGTCCGATGCCATAACTGAGATACAGCTTGGGCGATAGGTATTTGCCGACAGTGAACGCAGCGCCGCCGACCGCGGCGTTGTCGGATACGCCGGCGTCGAAGCCGGTTCGCGCACCGATGCCCTTGGCGAGCAGATCGCCCGTCGCGCTGCCGAGCGCGCGCGCTGCGGTGCCGAGCATATCGCCTTCGCCGCTCTTGAGTCCGGACAACGGCTTTCCGGTGATGAGATATGAAAGCGCTTCGGATTGTTCCATCGACGGCTGCGAAAAGACCGTCAGCACCGGCACCAGCGCGGTGCCTCGCACCTGCAGCCCGGCCTTGATGACGTCGCCGAATTCCTCGCCGGATGTGCCGACGATCGTGCGCACGGCGCGGATGTCGAGCCCGGGATTGTCGAGCGACGTGCCGGCGAAGAGAAGCCGGCCGTTCTCGATCTTGAGATCCTGCCCGTATGCCTTGTACGTGCCGCCGACGTTGAGCGTGCCCGTGCCCGTCGCGAGGCGACCAGCACGCTGATCGACAGCGAGTTGTCCGCCGACGGTGCCGTCGAGTCCGAAGCCGGCAAGCTTTACGTCTTCGCCAAGCTTCACAGTCACGGCGACGATGACCGGCAGGGCTTTCCCCGGCTCGGGTTGTTCGGCGTCGGTGACAACGACATCGGGCGAGATCTTGTTGACGCCGCCGCCCGGCAACTTGCCGAGATCGACGTTCGCTTTCGGAATCGTGACGCTCCCGCCGACGCGGATATTGTCGCTGCTGCGCTCGATACTGATATCCGGCGAAATGACGACATTCGCGGCCGGAATGTCGGCGGCGAGGAAATTGTCGCCTTTGATGCTTGCCTTCGCGGGTGCCGTCGCACCGATGCCGCCGGAACCGGACAGCGTCAAGGTACCGTCTCCGGATTTGAGCGTGCCTTCAAGCGCGAAATGTTCGGAGTCCGCCGCACGCACACTGATTTCGCCGTCGTGAAGCTTGAGTCCGGCAGCCGGCACTTCGGTCGCGAATTCCTTGACCGAGAGCGCACCGCCGAGTTGTGGCGCCGCGGTGGTTCCGGCAAATGTGTAGTGCGCTTCGACGCGGCCTTTCGTGTTGGCGACATCGGTGGTCAGAAGTTCGACGAAACCGAGGCTGTTGAGTGTCGCGTCGAGTTTACCCGACAGCGTCTGCGCCGTGCCGGGCGCGCCGTTGAGACCGATTTCGCCATCGAGCTTGCCGTCGTGATCGAGCGCCGCGCGTACGGTCGCGTGCACGGATTGCGGCGCGAGACGCGCGTCGAGCGCGAGGCCCGTGTACGCGATCAGCGGCTGGTTCGCATTGTCGGGATACGCGACGCTGCCCTTGTCCGATGTCAGATTGGCCTGACCGTTGAACGCGCCAGCGGCATCGCGACGAATATCGCCGGCGCCGCCGATCACGCCTTCGACACGCAGCGGCGCGTCGGGCGACGCGAGCTTCACGACGAGCGCGAGCGGAAGCTGCTCGATTCGATAGTGCGCGGCGAGCGCGCCGTCATTCGCGCCGTTGCCCGCGACGCATAGTTTGGGACCGCCGCCGGCGAGACAGAGTTCGGTCGCGCTGAACTGCTTGCCGTTCCATGCGAGTTGCACCGGCGCTTCGAGTGCGAGCTTGGGCACGTCCTTGACTGCGATATCGAGCGTGTTGAGCGTTCCGTTCCAGTGCGTGTCGTCGGCGCTGCTGCCCTGCAGCGCGGCGGCGAGCGTGAGCGGCGAGCCCGAGGCGGTCAGCTTGAGTTGATGCGCCTTCTGGCTTCCGCCGCCGTCGATGTCGATCGTCTCGAACGTGAGACTGCCAGCGACGACTTTCTGCGCACGCACGGTGAGCGTCCCTTCCGGCGGCTGCAATTCGGCGATGTTGGCGTTCACATCGAGCACGCCCATGTGCACGGAGGAAGTCGCGATCCCGGCGCCATGTGCGGCGCCGCTGATGGCGACTTTCGGCCATTTGCCCTGCACGTGAAAATCGCCGTTCAAGCTTCCGCTCGTATCGGGCAACCAGTCCGCGAGCGAAGCGATCGCGAGTTTGATCGTCGCGTCCGTCGCATTGCCGCCCCCGCGACCGGCGACGTCGATGCGGCTCTTGCCGGATGCGAGCGAAAGACTGCCATCGACGACGTAACCCGGTTTGATCTTGAGATCGGCGCCGCCGGACAGGGGACGCTTGCGCAACGTGCCGCCGAGCTTGTCGAGCTTGATCGTCGCGTCCGGTCCGTGATCCGTGAGCGTGCCGGCGGTCGCGAGCTCGAAGTCGATCGCGCCGGGCCATGCGGCTGCGAATGCGCCGGGATCGAATTTGTCGGCTTTCGTCGTGAGCTGCCATCCGAGCGCGGGTTTGAGCTTGATGGTGCCCTGCGCGTCGAGTCCGCCCTTTGCTTGCTTCAGCGCGAGTTGCTTGAGCGCGATCGCATCCGGAGTGCCGTCGAGGTTGAGAGCGATGTCGGACAACTTTCCTGGGGGACCGAGCGCGAGCGCACCTTCGGCGTGGAATTTTTCTGCGCTGCCGGACGCATCGAGCTTGCCGTGCGTCGCGAGCGGCTGTCCGACGAGATCCGCAGGCAGCTCGACGCCTTCCCAATTCAAGGCAAGATTCGCCGAAACCGGCTTTGCATCCAGTTGCACGTCGCCATTCGCCTGCAAGATTCCGGCGGCCTCGGGCGTTTTCAGCGTGAGCGTTTCGATCTCTAGCGTCTGTCCCGACAGTGCGTAGCGGAACGGATCGAGTTGCACGCGATGCTGATTGATGTCGATTTCGCCGTTGAGCGCGCCGTGTTGCTTGTCGCCGGAGCCTTCGAGCGATAGCGCGAGCGCTGCCAGCGTCGAATCCGGCTGCACGCGTTTCGGATCGAACCGCGGCACGCTGATCTTCGCAGCCCACGGGAATTCGCTCGATTGCGTCAGCGTCGCGGCGATCGTCGCCGCTGTCGGAGCGCTGAGCACGAGATCGAGTTTCGTCTGCTTCCCGTCGCCGGTTGCTTTCAAAACGCCTGCGATTTCGTGATCCGCAGCTTTCCAATGGAATGTGGTCTCGCCGTTGCCGGGAAATCCGGGCGCGAACGACACGGTGCCGTGCAGATCGACGCTGCCTTCGGGCGCGCGCAGGCTCAGCGCGTTGATCAGCGCGCCGCCGCGCGTCCACGCGGCGCCGAGATCGAGACTATCCGCGGCGAACAGCAGTTGACCATCTTGCGTGATCGTCGCTTTCTTGAGCGCGAGTCGATCGAGTGCAACGTCGATGGGCGCTGCGAGCGAAAACTCCGATGCGGGTTGCTCTGATTTTGCCGGCACGGTCGTCAGCGCGACATCGACGGTCGTGATATCGACGCTGAGCACGTGGACTTTCTTCGAGAGCAATGCGAGCGGCGCGATGTCGACGACGACCGTGCCGACTCGAGCATCGACGCCTGCGCCCGGATCGGCATAGCGCACGTTCGTCAGTGTGAGCGGTCCGATCAGACGACCACTGGATTTTTCGACGGTGAGTTTTCCTTCCATCGCGGCGATGGAGCGCGCGAGCGCGAAGCGCGCGCCGGATTCGGTGTCGACGAGCCAGAAGAGCAGTGCACTCGTGATGATGACAAGGACGAGAAACGCGAGGCCGATCCATTTGAGGAGACGTCGCGTCGCGAATCCGCTTACGCGCGTACGCGGCGCTTTTTTCGCCTCTCCCGCTTGCGGGAGAGGCCGCCGCGCTCCGCGCGGCGGGTGAGGGGAGCTCTGAGACGGTCTCGCTAGAGCGACCCTCACCCCAGCCCTCTCCCGCAAGCGGGAGAGGGGGAATGAAATGTCGCTGGAGAGACTGGAGACGCCGAACTTCGCCTCTCCCTCTTGCGGGAGAGGCCGCCGCGCTTCGCGCGGCGGGTGAGGGGAGCTCTGAGAGGTTGTCGCTAGAGCGTCCCCCACCCCCACCCTCTCCCGCAAGCGGGAGAGGGGGAGGAACGCTCTCGCCCCAGCCCACTTCAGCAAGCGGGAGAGGGTGAAACGCCAGCGAAGTTCCGGAGGCTTTTTCATAGATCCGGCCCGATGACAATGTGCAGCTCGACGCCGTGGTGCTCGCTGTCGTGCACCGGAAAACCAAGATCGACGCGGACCATGCCGACCGGCGAGCGCCAGCGTACACCGAAGCCGGCGCCGACTTTCTGCCGGTAGTCGCTGAAATTCGAGAATGCATCGCCGGTGTCGACGAACGTTGCGATGCCCCAGTTCGGTTTGAAGTAGTACTCGTACTCGGCGCTGGCGACGAGGAGGTCCGTGCCGCCGACGACGAGCTCCTGACACGTACGGTTCTTGTCGGCAGCGCAGCGCGCCTCGGCCTGCGGCACGAGATCGTCGGGCAGCGGCGGTCCGATGGTCTCGTAGGCATATCCGCGGATCGATCGATCGCCGCCGGCGAAGAAACGCAATTCCGGCGGGAGCTTGTCGAAGTCGTCGACCTTGGTCGCTCCGAACGAGCCGCGCGCGATGAAACGGCTGTGCTCGCCGATTCCGCGGATCCACTTTGCATCGGCGGCGATTTGCGCGAAGTTGGTATCGGAGACGAACGCGGTCGCTCGACCGCTCACGGTGAGCGAATAGCCGTCGCGCACGAACGTCGGATCGTCCGCGTGTTTGCGCGAGAGCGACATCTCGGGATAAAGCAGCGTCGTATTGCCCGGAATATTGGCGACTTCGAAATCGCCCGTGATGAACTTGAGCCCGTAGGTGCGGGTCCAGCCGAGCCAGATCGCCGAATCCGTGGCGGCGGCGCCGAATGTCCGCGATTGACTCGTGTCCGTGTTTTCGTCGCGATAGTTGACGCCGAAATTGAGAGCGTGATTGTTCGTTCCGGCGAGAGGAATCTGGTAGATCGCGCCGAGCGTCGCGAGCCGCTGGGCGAGAATCGCCTCGACTTTCACCTTGTGGCCTCGTGCGTTCACCCAGCGCCTCTCCACGCCGCCGCGCACGCCGGGCCCGGTATCCGTGCCGATGAAAACACCGCCGGTGTAAATGGTGCGCTTGGCCGGCGCGAGGATGATCTTGATCGGAACGACAGCATCGTGCGCGTTCTCGACGTCGGGCTGCACCTGCGCGATCGAGAAATAGTCGGCGTCGATCAGGCGCTGCTGCAATTCGAGCACTTTTTCCTGAGTGTAGAAATCGCCTTCGCGCCACGGCACGTAGCGCTGCATGAAGGTGTCGGGAAACTGGCCGCCCTCGAACTCGGTGGCGCCGAGGTGATAGCGCGGGCCGACTTTCCAGGCCAGGTGGATTTCGGCCGTGTTGGCCGAGCGGCTGACGTCGACGCGGCGCGTGATCATTTCGGCTTCGAGATAGCCGCTGCCGAAGAGGGCGGCCTGCACACCCGCCTTGCTCTTTTCATAGGCCGCGTGATCGAGCGGCTGGCCTTTCGCCGGCGTGAACACGGCGATGGCCTTTTGCACATCGACCTGGCCATCCGCGTCGCCGTCGAGTTTGATGTCGATGGCGCTGACCCTGACCGGATCACCGGCCGCGACGTGCAGAACAGCGACATAGTCCGCGCCGTTTTCGCGGAGCTCGCCCGTGACTTCCGCGTGGTAGTAGCCGTACGGTTCGAGTGCCGAGCGCACCTGATCGGCGGCGCGCTCGTAGAGACGGTGGGTTTGCGCGGCGGTGACGTCCCGGGTGCCGTATTGGTTCAGCTCGAGTCCGGCGAGCGCTGCGTCCCGCAGCGGCCCGTCGACGCCGTCGAGCTGGACGCTGACGTGTGCAGCTTCGGCGCTACTGGCCGCGACCAGCCAAACGGCGAGCATCGAGCGAGCCATGCGGCGCTGGCGGATCCGGCCCGTGCGCATGGCCGCATTTATAACAGGTTACGGCTACCGAGCCCCGCCGGGTCGTCCGCACATCTGCACGGCTGCGCGACCCGTCGCGAAAATATTGTTCGCGGCGGGCTCTCGAACCCCGATGTCTGCGAAACCGTGCCCGATCACCCCGGGAATTTCGGCATCAGCGGCGCGATCTCGGATTTCGCACGTCGCGGTCGCCCTCGATCATTTGACGATCTCGATCTACCGTCAGCGATTGGGCGTTGTGCGCGGGCTCGCTTGCGTGGCGGGCACCGTGTTGCCGTAGTCGACTGCAACGTTATCCGCGCCGAGGCGCCAGCACGCATCGAACGTGAAGTCGTCCGGATTGATCACCCAGAAACGCATGCCGTCGATGTTCTGCATCAGATCCTGCCACGTGTAGTTGAGCTCGGGCGGCGCGTTGAGTTCCCATCCATCCGGCACCGGATCCGTCGAGTTGCTCGGTATCGAAAACTGGACGCGCCGCCACGGAGTGGCGTGCGGCACACCGATCGAGGACGGGCCACTTGTCGTATGCGCTTCGATCACCGCGCCGCCGGGATCGCTGTGCAGATCGAAGAACGCCAGCGAGAACGTGCTCGGCGAGTCGTAGGTGGGAAAGCAACCCGCCTGCAGCTTCTCGAACATGAATGTCGCGGACGTCAGAGTTCCACTGGCGAGCGCCGCGCGGAGCGCCGAGCCGTCCGGTGGAATCGAGGTGAGATTCGGGTGATCCGAGTAGTAAGGCGTTCCGCTGTCGAGCCATGCGCCCGGACTTCCGCCGCTCGGCTCGATGATGAAATGGCCGCCGCCGTTGTTGGTCCATCCCCATTGGTTGGGGTTGGTGCCTGATTCGAAGTTGTCCATCACCTCCGTTGCGGCTGCGGCGACGGGCAACGAAAAGAGCAGGGCGGCAAGCAGCGTCTTCATGCGGATCTCCGGCGTTCGATTCGGGGGCGCCGGCGGCGAGCGCGGCGATGTGCAAGCCTCGCTCCATCGCGTCGCGATGTCTTTCCAGTTTGCTTCCAGTTCCGTTTCAACACGGTCTCGAACGCGCGGCGAATGCGCGTGCTCAGCCTGCGCCCGCGTTGGTGATCGATGCAGGCGTGACCGGAGTCTGTTCGAGTTCCGCCGGCATCCGGCGTTCGCCGGCGAGCGCGCGTGCTTGCGCAAGCGCCTTCGACCAGGCGGCGGGCTGTCCGAGCGCGTGGAACAGTCGAACCTGCAACATCGCCGAATCGAAATCGCGATCGGCCCACGGCTCGACACGACCGATCACGTCGCCGGCGTCCTTGAGGCGCCCGCGCGACAGCAACCAAGGTCCGAACGATGCGGTCACGCCGCCGACGTCGGCCGGCTCGCCACGCGCCTCGGCAAGATTGAGGGCTTGTCGGAACGAGCGCTCCGCCGCCGCCGTGTCGGAGCGCGATGCGGCCCATTCGGCCTCGGCCAGAGCCTGCACCGGATATGTCGGAGCTTTGTCGAAGTCGATCCATTCCGCAGCCGGCGCACGCGTCGGGTGCGTTGCGGATTCGGCGAGCATCGCACGCTGATAGACGAGCGCGATCTCTGCGATGCCTTCGCCTGCATCGTCGCTTGGCGCAGGCATCGCCAGTGCCCGGCGCGCCTCGGCGGCGGCGGAGCCATTGTCGCCTTGCGCGTACGCGAGCCGCGCACGCAACGCGTGCAGACGGCGCGCGACGAACGGGTTGGCATCGGGCGCGTCTGCCGGCTGAGTCGACAGCAACGCGCCTGCTTCACGCTGACGTCCGAGCGCGATGAACGCGTCGACGCGATCTTCGATGAGGTTGAGGCGCTGATTCGGATCCGTGACGCGCGCTGCGAGCGCCCAGCTTCGATCGCTCGCTGCGAGCGCATCGGCGGGCTGCAGCAGCGCCATGTGATTCGAAGCGAGACTCTCCAGCGTTTCCATCAGCTCGTTGATCGCCCCGTATTTTTCGAACACGGCAGCGCCCTTTTCGAGATAACCGATGGCTTCCTGCGGTCGATCGCGGTTCATTTCGAGCGCCGCCTGATCGGTGTCGACGCGTGCGATCGCGAGTGTGTCGCCGGCTTCCTCAAGTTGCACGCGCGCCTGGCCGAGATCGGCCAGAGCCGGCGCGAAATCGCGCATCATCGCGCGCGAAACGCCGCGGCCGGTCAACGCGCGCCCG
Source organism: Rhodanobacteraceae bacterium (assembly GCA_035996605.1). Taxonomy (GTDB): domain Bacteria; phylum Pseudomonadota; class Gammaproteobacteria; order Xanthomonadales; family Rhodanobacteraceae; genus Dokdonella_A. The sequence goes on along the minus strand of DASYJJ010000474.1, from coordinate 3,374 downwards.
AGCTCGGGCGTATTGCCGCGATCCTTCAGCAATGCGATCGCCGCGTCGTAGTCGCTCGCCGCGCCGGCGTAGTTGTCCTGGCGGATACGCACAGCGCCGCGACCATCCAGCACACGCGCCCGAAACGTCGGATCCTTGGCGACGGGTTCGGAGAGCAGCGAAGTGAGCGATCCTTCGGCGCGCGCGTAGGCGCCTGCGCGAAAATCCACCATCGCAAGCCGATAGCTGAGCTCGGGTTCGGCGTGCGCGAGATCGGGATCGCTGACGAGAATCGCGCGCGCCGCATCGAGATCGTTGCCGAGCATCGCCGCCTGCGCGCGCTGCAAACGTTGCTGCACGCCGTCCGAATACGGCGGATCGGGTGGATGCGCTCGCCCGAGTCGACCCAGCAGCCGATCGGCGGCATCGCGCGCGGCATCAAGCGCATCGCGCTGCGCGGAATCGGCAGTGAGCGTCGTGCCGTCGGCGGCGATGGCGCGAAGATCGATCGTCCAGTGCTCGCCTTCGCGTGCGATGTCGCCGCTGATGATCAGCGAAGCTGGTGCGACGCGCCGAATCGCGCGCGCGATCGCCGTGCTGTCGTCGTCCTTGAGATCCTGCAGCAGCGCGACGGTATTTTCGCTCGGCGGCACGGCGAGACCACCTCCGCGAAGGCGTTCGGCAACGAGATCCATGACGCCGAGCCGCAGCCACGCATCGCTATCGCTAGCAACAACGTGCAGCGGCAACACGATCGCCGCGCCGGGTTCGCTGGACGCAATCGAGATCGGCGGAGCATCCGTCCTCTGCACACGCGGCACGAAGACAACGGCGGCCACGGCAAGCAGCACGAACGCGGCAATCGCCAGCATGCCGAAACGGCGTCTGCGCGTCGCATCCCGGTGCGGGTGCGCGGGTTGATTCGTCGCGATTTGTGCCGACGAGTCGTCGCCGTGATGCTCGTCCACCGCAGGCATCGGCGCGACGATCGGTGTATGTGCGCCACGATCGACGATCGCGACATCGGCGACCCAGCGATAGCCGAAGCGCGACACCGTGCGGATCACGTGTTGCGTCTGGCCGTCGTCGTTCACCGCGCGCCGAGCGCGCAGCACGGTCTGGCCGAGCTGGGTATCCGAGACATCGACGCGTTCCCAGATCGCAGCGACGAGCTCGTCCTTGCCGACCGCGCGGTCGCGGTGCTCGATCAGGTACGCCAGGCAATCGAATGCGCGCGGCGAGATCGCCACCGGCGCGGCGCCGCGCTTGAGCTCGCGCGTGCTCGCGGTCAGCGTGAAATCGCCGAATTGGTAGGTCGCCATCATCATCCGCGAACGTTAGCCCGCAATGGCCGGCTTGGCGAGACTTCGGTCCGCGGGAGCCCGTTGCGCAACATGAACGCGCAACCCGATCTTGCGCGGCATCGCGCGCCGCTCGTCACTTGCCGACAAAAGCGTCTGGGGGTTTTCCGCAATGCGCGGACAACTGTCAAGGCCGCGTGAGGGAAAGCGGGAGGACTCGCCAAGGTGGCGTGAAATTTACGCCTGCCCGCGCGGGGCGCCCGTGGCCCGCCAATTGCAGAACTAAGGACGTCGAACTCATCTTTAGTCGCCGTTGCCATGAAGCAGTTTGCCCTCGCCGGATTTGCCGAAAACGAGCGCACCGAGCTCACCCGATTGCTGGGCCGGGCCGGCACCACGCTCGACGAGCCGTGGGCACTGCACGAGGGTCAGGGCCGCGCCGATCTCGTCGTCATCGATCCCGAGCAGTTCGCCGGTCGCGTCGCACGCGTGCGTGCGCTCAACGAGAGGACCAATTTCGCGGTGGTCATCGATGCCGAAGCCGAGACTCCGGAAGCGTGGCTGGTGCTGCGCCGTCCGCTGTCGACGCAGACGTTGGTCGAGATGTTCAATCGCGCAGGTTGCTGCGATACCACGCAAGTGCCCGGCGCCGCTGCTGTCGCGGCCAACGAACCCGAAGCCGTCGACGTGGACGAAGCGGTAGTGGCGGATACGCGCGCCTGCTTCCAGACGCCACGTGCGCCGCGCATATGCACCGATTTCGATTCGCTCGTTCAGCGCGGCGCGCTGGTCATCGAACGTCAGGGCTTGCCCAAGCTGGTGATCGATCCCGCGGCGGGCAACTATCATGCGAACGCTCCGTTGTCTCGCCTGGAGCCGTATTTCCTTGATCCGCTCAAGGGCAGCGAGTATCGCCAGCTGCCTCAATCGCGACTCAACGAAATGCGTGCGACCGCGCCGGGACGTCCGCTCGTGCATCTGCACTGGATGAGCGCGCTGTTGCGCTCGAACGGATGTCTCGGCGCTCATCTGGATCCGGGCGGCTCCTTCAAGGTGCAGCGCTGGATGTCGGTCTACGGCGAATACCGCAAGCAATACCGCATCGCGACGATGATGCTGCGCCCGCTGCGTCTGCATGAAATAGCGCGCAAGGCGGACGCCAAGATGGTCGATGTATTCGACGTCGTCAACGCCTACGATGCAATTGGGATGCTCGAGTGGGAGCCGCGCAAGTCGCGTTATGCGGCAGCGGATCGCCAGCGTGCGCAAACACCGGCGCAAGGCACGCGCCGGCTTCTCGCGGCAGCATTGCTTACGCGTTAACTTCGTTCGCGCTGCCTTTCTTCGCGCTGATTTCCTAGGCGCAGATTTTGTTGGCGTCGCTCAGCGTTTCTTTCCTGCGACCGCGTTGCACTGCACTTCGACGCGCGCACCGAGCGCGAGTGCGCTGGCGGCGAACGCCATGCGCGCCGGAAAGTGTTCCTTGAAATAGCCGCGATAGACGTCGTTGAACGCCGGCCAGTCGGCGATGTCGGCGAGCGCGACGGTGCACTGCACGACGCGGTCGAACGACGAGTCCTGCCTTGCCAGATCCGCGCCGATGTTGTCCATCACTTGCTTGGCTTCGGCCTTGATGCCGCCGGCGACCAGTTTGCCGCTCGCATCGATGCCGACTTCGCCGGACAGATACAGCATGTCGCCGGCGCGAACCGATTCGGAAAACGGCAGCGTCATTCCTGGCGGCGCGTTCTGCTTGGCGTTGAACTGGATTTGCGCCGCAGAATCGCTGCCGGATCCATCGCGAGCGGGTTCCGCGGCGTGCGCGGCCGCGAGAGAAATAACAGACAACACGAACACGCAGGCTCGCCTGCGTGCAGATTTCCATCCGTTCATCGCCGAACCTCCCCGCATGCGCCAGTCGCGAGCGCCAGCGTAGTCAACCATGCAGCATCGGCGCAAGACCGAGTAGTCCGACGATGATCAGATAGATCGCGACGACATAGTTGAGGAGCCGCGGCACGATGAGGATCAGGATACCGGCGATCAGCGCGATCAGGGGTTGCACGGCGACATGCACGGACATGGGAGCTCCTG
>DASYJJ010000473.1:0-2007 GCA_035996605.1 Rhodanobacteraceae bacterium | reverse complement strand
AGCGATTCCGACAGATTGATCTGCAGCTGGCCTTGCTGGATCTGCTTCGCGTCGATGACGTCGATCGCGACCGGGAGATCGAATGCGCGCTCCGCGCTGCGGGTTGCCGTCACGACCAGCGGATCGAGCACCGCCGTAGGCGGCTGCGGCTGCGCCGCGGTGCCGTTTGCCGCAACCGCACATAATACGGTGAGGGTGGCGCGCAGCCGTCGAGAAGCGTTCATCGGTTCCTCGCGCTCAATTGTCGTGGCAAACAAACGCGGATTGTGTAGGATAGCCGATTGATCCACCCCGCTCAAACGCCCGCTCGCGATCAGCCGGGAGGTCACCAGCACCATGAAAACCTGCCGGAGCCGTTGGGTCTGTTTCGCGGCAGCGATGCTGCTGCACGCCGCACTTAGTGTCGTCGCGGCCGCTGCGCCGTTCGCGTACGTTTCGAACGAAGGGTCCGCATCAGTCTCCGTGATCGACACGGCGAGCGACAAGGTCGTCGCGACGCTCGCGATTAGCCGCAAGCCGCGCGGGATCGCGCTCTCCGCGGATGGCGCCCGCCTGTATATCAGCGATCAGGAAGCGAACGCGCTCATCGTCTACGACACCGCGAAACGCGTGGAGGTCGCGAAGATACCGCTGGGCGAATCGCCGGAGGCGATCTATCTGTCTCCAGACGGTAATTGGCTGTCCGCAGCTATCGAGGAGGACGATACGGTCGCGATCGTCGACACTGCGAAGCTCGCGATTGCCCGCAAACTCAAGATGAAGGGCAAGAATCCGGAACACGCCGTCTGGAGTCCCGACAGCAAGTGGTTGTACGTCAGCGCCGAGGAGGCCGATTCGGTGGACATCGTTGAGTTGGCGAGCGGCAACGTCATCAAATCGCTGAAGGTGGGCGACCGGCCGCGTGGCATCGGCTTCTTGCCGGACGGCAGTCGCGCCTATGTCGCGGCCGAGAACGCCGACATGTTGAACGTCATCGACACGGCAACGCGCGATCTCATCGCGCGCATCAAAGTGTCGAGTCGCTCGAACGGGGTTGTCGTCCACCCCGATGGCAAACGCGTCTTCCTGTCGTCCGGTGGCAAGGGCACCGTCCAGGTGATCGATACCGCGACGCACGCGATCGTGGCGGAGGTGGCCGTGGGACGGCGCCCATGGAACATGGCGCTCACGCCCGATGGAAAGAAGCTCTACGTCGCGTGCGGGCGCTCCAACGCGGTCGTCGTCGTCGACACCACGAGCTACGCGAAGATCGCGGAGATTCCCGTCGGCGAATTGCCGTGGGGCGTCGCGATCCGCTAGTGGTTGATCGACGCTCGCTTCGCGATCGGGGTCTGATTGGCAGGAAGCATAGGAGGGCAAACCATGGATGTTCGCGCAGCAGTGGCTCACAAGGCAGGGGCGCCGCTGGCAATGGAAACCGTGCAGTTGGCGGGGCCGAAAGCCGGCGAAGTGCTAGTCGAGATCAAGGCGACCGGTATCTGCCATACCGACGAATTCACGCGCTCCGGAGCCGATCCGGAAGGCCTGTTTCCCGCAATCCTCGGTCACGAGGGAGCCGGCATCGTCGTCGACGTGGGACCCGGCGTGAGCAGCGTCAAGAAAGGTGACCACGTCATTCCGCTCTACACGCCCGAGTGTCGACAGTGCAAGTCCTGCCTGTCGCGCAAGACCAATCTCTGCACGGCGATCCGCGCCACGCAAGGCAAAGGCGTGATGCCCGATGGCACCAGCCGCTTCTCGTTGGGCGGCAAGCCCGTACATCACTACATGGGGTGCTCCACCTTCGCCAATTTCACCGTCCTGCCCGAGATCGCGGTCGCGAAAATCCGCGAGGACGCGCCCTTCGACACGGTGTGCTACATCGGCTGTGGTGTAACCACCGGCATCGGCGCGGTCATCAACACCGCCAAGGTCGAGCCCGGCGCAAACGTCGCCGTATTCGGACTGGGCGGCATCGGCCTCAACGTGATCCAGGGAGCGCGCATGGCTGGCGCCAACATGATCGTG
>DASYJJ010000472.1:0-4029 GCA_035996605.1 Rhodanobacteraceae bacterium | reverse complement strand
GGGAGGAAATCAACCGCATCCCGGCGCTGCCTTTGTCCGGAGCGTCGCTGCAGAACTTCGGCTGGCCGTGCTTCGAAGGGCGCGGCCAGCACGCCGGATTCAACGTGCCGATCTGCACACGACTTTACAACGACAGCGGCGAGCGCACGCCCGCGACACCGCCCTGGTACACGTACAACCACAACAACGGCCCCGATACCGGCTCCGGCTCCGATATCACGGGCCTTGCGTTCTACGAAGGCAGTCTGTATCCGGCGATGTATCAGAATTCGCTGTTCTTCGCCGACAACAGCCGCACCGTCATCTTCAACATTCCCTACGCCGACACCGACGGCGACGGCATTCCCGATCCGCCCCCCGATGACGGCGCGCTGCCGTTCTTCGACGGCAGCAGCGCGACCGCCGTGCAGTTGATCTCGGGTCCCGGCGGTGACATTTTCCTTTCCAATCTTTTGTCCGGGCGCATCTCGCGACTTTCGTATTGCAACTTGTGCACGAATCGCGCGCCTGCGGCGGCGATCGCGCTCGACGCAGGATCGATCGCGGACGGTCCGCCGCGGACCATTGCATTCAGCGCGGCGAACAGCGTCGATCCCGACACCGGCGACACGCTGGTCTACGACTGGGATCTCGACGGCGACGGCGTATTCGGCGATGCCAGCGGCGTCACGGCCTCGCGTTTTTACGACACCGACGGCAGCTATCGCGTCGCCGTGCGCGTCACCGACACGAGCGGCGCGAGCGATGTGCAAAGCATGCTGGTGACCGTCGTCGGCAATCTCGGCGCCGCGGATGTCGGAGTGACGCTCGATGACGGCGTGTCCGAGGTGTTTCCTGGCGACACGTTGAGCTACGCACTCGTCGTCACCAATCACGGCACCGACACGGTGCCCGGCGAAACCGTCGCGAGCGTATTGTCGCCCTCGCTCGGCAGCGTCGCCTGGACTTGCGCGGCGAGCACCGGCGCCAGCTGTCAGTCCAGCGGACTCGGCGACGTGGCGGACAGCGTCGATCTCCCGGCCGGCGGTTCGGTGACGTACACCATCACCGCGCAAGTTCCCGCGAATGCCGCCGGCCAGATCGAAAGCGCCGCCAATGTCACGCCTGCGCCCGGTTACGAGGACCCGAACACGAACGACAACGCGGCCAGCGACATCGATACGGTTGTCGGCGATCGCATTTTCGCGGATGGCTTCGATCCGCCCTGAAACCCGCATCGGGCGGTTGCCGCCAGCATGGTGTCAGCAGACACCGTGCCGGCGGGTAAGGCGCCTGAGCGGCGCGGTGACGGCGCGGTTATCATCTGCCGCTCTTTCATCGGCGGATATCTTTCGTGCTACCCGCGAATTCCGGTGTCCGCATCGCGGGCGCGATCGTTCTGCTACTCGCCTCCGTCGCATGGGCCGATGTCGCTCGGCCTGATGCTGACCGACCCGGCAATGATCGAGCCGGCGGTGATCGAGCAAAGTTCGGCGATCTCTCCTGGCGCCTGATCGGCCCTTTTCGCGGAGGTCGCGTCGTTGCTGTCGCCGGCGTTCCGCGGCAGCCGCAGCATTTCTATTTCGGCGCCGTCAACGGCGGCGTCTGGGAAACCAAGGACGCCGGGCGCACCTGGCAGCCCTTGTTCGACGATCAGCCACTCGGCGCGATCGGTGCCATCGCCGTCGCGCCGTCCGCCACGGATGTCGTCTACGTCGGCACCGGCGAGGCCGACATGCGCTCGGACATCGCGCAGGGCGACGGAATGTACAAGTCGACCGACGCCGGCAAGACATGGACGCATATCGGTCTGGCCGACAGCCAGCAGATCGCGAAGATTCTCGTCGATCCGAACGACGCGAAAACCGTTTTCGTCGCGGCGCTCGGTCATCCGTACGGCCCGAACGCCGAACGCGGAGTGTTCCGTTCGCGCGACGGCGGTGCATCGTGGCAGCGCGTGCTCGGCAACGACGACGCAACCGGCGCGATCGATCTCGCCTACGAACCCGGCAACCCGCGCGTCATCTACGCCGCGATGTGGCAGACACGGCGCACGCCGTGGAACATCTATCCGCCCGCGAACGGACCGGGCAGCGGTTTGTACAAATCGAGCGACGGCGGCGACACCTGGACGCCGATGCGTGGCAATGGTTTTCCCGAAAAGACCGGCCGCATCGGCGTTGCCGTCGCGCAAAGCGATCCCAGGCGCGTCTACGCGATCGTCGACAGCCAGGCGATGACGGAAGATGCTGGCGGTCTTTATCGTTCCGACGACGCCGGCGCACATTGGAAGCACATCAGCAAGGACGATCGCATCTGGCAGCGCGGCTGGTATTTCGGCCGCATCGCGGTCGATCCCAGCGACGCCAATCGCATCTACGCAATGAACACGATCGTGCTGCGCTCGGACGATGGCGGCGAGCACTTCGTCGCGTCGAAGGGCGATTCCACCGGCGATGATTTCCACGAGCTGTGGATCGATCCCGACAACGCCGACCGCCAGATCCTCGGCGTCGATCAGGGCGCGATCGTCACATTGAACGGCGCTCGCACGTGGAGCTCCTGGCACAACCAGCCGACCGCGCAGATCTATCACGTCAGCACGGACAACCGTTTTCCGTATCGTGTCTACGGCGCGCAACAGGACTCCGGCGCCGCCGCATTGCCGAGCCGCACCGGCGACTACGATGGCATCTCGATGCGCGATTTCCGCGAAGTCACGGCCGGCGGCGAGAGCGACATGATCGCGCCCGATCCCGACGATCCCGACATCGTGTACGGCGGACGCGTCGAGCGGCTCGATCTTCGCACCGGCCAGACGCAAGCGATCGATCCGACACTGCCGACGCCGGATGATCTCTACCGACGCACATGGACGCTGCCGCTCGTTTTTTCCAAGCGCGACTCCAAGCGACTCTATTTCGGCAACCAGAAACTCTTTCGCACGATCGACGGCGGCCAGCACTGGCAGGCAATCAGTCCGGATCTCACGCGCGAATCGCCAGAAATGCCGCCCAATCTCGATGCGGTGACAGCAGCCAACAATCTGGGACAAGGCGCGCGTCGCGGCGTGATCTATGCGATCGCGCCATCGCCGCTCGACGCGGATCTGCTGTGGATCGGCACCGACGATGGCCTCGTCTGGCAGACACGCGACGAAGGCGCGCACTGGAACAACATCACACCGCCGGCGATCGGCGCATGGTCGAAGATCGGCGGTGTCGAAGCGTCTCACTTCGACAAGGCGACGGCCTACATCGCGGTCGATCGTCATCGCATCGAAGACAGAAAACCCTACATCTACCGTACTCACGATGGCGGCGCATCGTGGCAGCTCGTCGTCACAGGAATCCGCGACGGCGATTTCGTCAATGCGGTGCGCGAGGATCCCGAGCGCAAAGGCCTGCTCTACGCCGCGACCGAACTCGGCATGTATGTGTCCTTCGACGACGGCGATCAGTGGCAGACGCTGCAGGCCAATTTGCCGCGCACGTCCGTGCGCGATATCGAAGTCCACGGCGACGATCTCGTCATCGCAACGCACGGCCGCGGTTTCTGGATCATGGACGACATGACGCCGCTGCGGCAGATCGACGCGACTCCGGTGCACGCACAAGCACCCGCGCGCCTGTTCGCGCCCGCGAGGGCAATCCGCATGCGGAGCGGAGCTTTCACCGGCACGCCGATGCCGAAGGACGAGCCGTTCGCCAGCAATCCGCCAGCCGGCGCGATGATCGACTACGCGTTGCAGAAATCGGCAAGCAAACCGATCGAGCTTGCGATCTTCGATGCCGACAATCGACTCGTGCGCCGCTATTCGAGCACCGATAAACCGCCCAGTACCGATCCCGCGAAAACCGCGTACGCACCCGAATGGGCGCCGCGCATTTCGCAACTTCAGACGACGCGCGGCATGCACCGCTTCGTCTGGCCGCTGCGCTACGCAAAGCCTGCGGCGCTCGCCAGCAGCGACACCGACATCGACGGCGTGTGGGTGCCGCCGGGCCGTTACACGGTGGAGCTGTCCGTCGACGGCAAGCGTCTGCGTCA
>DASYJJ010000471.1:0-2086 GCA_035996605.1 Rhodanobacteraceae bacterium | reverse complement strand
TCGTATCCCACGCGCCGGCGACCTTCGGCATCGATACCGAGTTCATGCGCGTCAACACGTTCTTTCCGCGACTGGCGCTGATCCAGCTGGCCTTCGCCGAACGCGTCGCACTGATCGACCCTCTGGCGACGATCGACCTGCATGCGCTCGGCACCGTACTCGCCGATCCCGCGCGCGTCATCGTCATGCACAGCGCCAGCGAGGATCTCGAAGCGTTGGCGACACGCCTTCCGCGCGGCATCGCCGGCCTCTTCGATACGCAGATCGCCGCGGCATTCGCCGGACTCGGCGCGGGCGTCGGCTACCAGAAGCTGGTGCGCGAGATTCTGGGCATCGAGCTGCCCAAAGCCGAAACGCGATCGGACTGGCTGCGCCGCCCGTTGACGGAGCAACAGATCGAATACGCCGCGCACGACGTCATCCATCTTCCCGCGCTGCAAGCCGCGCTCGCGGAACGCCTCGCTATGCGCGGATACACGGCGTTACTTGCCGAAGACTGCGTTCGACTCCTCGATCGCGCACGACAGCGCGAACCCGATACACAGCCGCAGACTCTGCTCCGAGGTGCCGCTGATTGGCCGCTGGCACGACAAGCCCTCTTGCGCCGCGTGCTGCTCTGGCGCGACGTGACCGCGCGGCGCACCGACACGCCGCGCCCGTGGATCCTCGACGATGCCGCCGCTTTGGATCTCAGTGCGCGCCCGCCGCGTGATGCAACCGAGCTCGCCGATCGCACCAAAGGTCTGCGCGGATTGCGAAGCGGTCCGCGCGCGGAACTCGCCGAGCTCCTGCGACAACCGCTCATCGATGACGAGCTCGTATTCGAACCCGTTCCGCACGCGCCATCGCTCCGCGACAAGCCGACGCTCGCCGCGATGAAGGAAGTCGTTGCGGCGCGAGCGCGCGAACTCGATCTGCCCGAAGGTCTCTTGTGTTCGCGGCGTCACCTGGAAACGCTTCTGATCAGCCGGACCTGGCCATCGGCCCTCGAAGGCTGGCGACGCGAAGTGCTGCACGATGCGCTGATGGCGCTGCTTCCGTGAACCCGGATCGATTCGCGATCATTCGATGCCGCGCAGACTCGATGTCCAGCACGGACACTCGAATTCTCGACGCCCGGCGCAGCGCCGCATCGTTGGACATGAATTCGTGACACCGTTCGCGACCGGGTTCGCTCCGGCGAGCGTCGGCAACGTCGGCGTCGGATTCGACATCCTCGGGCACACGATTGCCGGACCTGGCGACCGCGTCACGGTGCGACGCGTCAGCAGACCCGGCGTGCGCATCATCGAAATTCGCGGATGCGATGTCGAGCTGCCCATCGAAGCCGAACGCAACACCGCGGGCGCGGCGCTGATTGCCCTGCACGAAGCGCAAGCACTGCACTTCGGTTTCGAGATCGAGATCGACAAAGGCATTCCCTACGGTTCGGGCATGGGCGGATCGGCCGCATCCGCGGTCGCGGCGCTTATCGCTGCGAATGCTTTGCTCGATCGGCCATTGCCGCGTCAGGCGCTTTATCCGTTCGCGCTCGATGGCGAAACCGTTGCGAGCGGCAGCCGTCACGGCGACAACGTCGGCGCGATGCTGCTCGGCGGCCTTGTGCTGTCGACCGCAGATCGACTCGTTTCCATTCCGGTTCCCGCGGGACTTCATTGCGCCTTGGTGCATCCGCACGCCGTTCTCGAAACGCGCGCGGCTCGGAAGGCGCTGGAAGGCGGCTATGATCTTTCGGTCTTTATCGCGCAGAGTGCGAATCTCGCGCAATTGCTCGCCGGCTGCTATTCCGGTGATTTCGATCTGATCCGCAACGGGCTGAACGACGTGCTGATCGAACCGCGCCGCGTGGCGCTGATACCCGGTTTCAACGCCGCGAAACGCGCGGCGCTCGACGCCGGCGCGCTCGGCGCCAGCATTTCCGGCGCCGGTCCCAGTGTATTCGCGTGGTGCGAAACTGCGCACATCGCGCCGGCGATCGCGCGGGTGATGCGCGAGGCGTTCGCCGCAAACGGGTTCGACAGCGATACGTGGGTTTCGCCCGTCGCGGGCCCTGCGGCCGAGGTCATCGAATGCGATACCTGAGCAC
>DASYJJ010000470.1:0-9098 GCA_035996605.1 Rhodanobacteraceae bacterium | reverse complement strand
TCGATGATCTTCGGCGCCGGCGTGCCGTCGACGCGACGCACCAGCACATTCGCTGGCTTGAGGTCGCGGTGGATCACGCCTTTCTGATGCGCGTGCTGCACGCCGTTGCAGACGCGCGTGAAGAGCGCCAGCCGGTCGGCCAGGCTGAGTTTTTCTTCGCGGCAAAAACGCGTGAGCGGCACGCCTTCGACGAGCTCCATCGCGATGTAGGGATGGCCTTCGGCGGTCGTTCCGGCATCGAACACCTGCGCAATGGCCGGGTGCTGCATCTGCGCCAGCGCCTGGCTTTCGACATCGAAGTACGCACGCGCGAGCGGACTTTCCACCTGTTCGCGGATCAGTTTCAGTGCGACATCGCGACGCACAGGACGCGTCTGTTCGGCAAGATAGACGCGGCCCATGCCGCCTTCGCCGAGCACGCCGCGTATCGTGTAAACGCCGAACCGCGCGCCAGGCGCGAACGCATCGGCGCTCGTGGCGGAGCCGGGCAGACCGCTGACCTCGGTCGCGTCGCTGGCGGAAGGATCGCCTGGATGCATGGTCTAGGCGCGCGCGGCGCGGATCACGCCCACTCGGTCAATCCTTCGGCGGCATAAAGCTCGCGCCACGACGGGCGCGCCTTGAGTCGCGCGACCAGCTCGGCGAGCGCCGGCCACGATGTTGCAGGCTTCGGCATATTGCGAGACCAGCGCATCAGCATCAGCGCGTAGATGTCGGCGACGCTGAAATCCGCGCCAGTTACGTACGGACCATGCGCCGCCATGTGCGCCGCAAAGAGTTCCCACTCGTGCTCGATGCGCTGGCGCGCGAGCTCCTTCGCGACCGCGGGTACATCGCCGCTGAATTCCTGCGGCGTGAACCAGGCGTGGAACGTCGGCTGCAACGTATTTGCGAAATGCAGCATCCATTGCAGAAATACCGGCCGGACGGGAGTGCCTGCCGCGGGAGCCAGCCGCGCCTCGGGGTGACGCTCGCCGAGCAGCAGCAGCAAAGCCGCGCTTTCGGCGACAGGGCGGCCGTCGACGGTCAGGGTCGGTACGACGCCATTCGGGTTCAGCGCGAGATAGGCTGCGCTCTTCTGTTCTCCGGCGTCGAGATCGACCGTGCGCAGCTCGTGCGGCGCGCCGATCTCGATCAGCGCGAGATGCACCGCGAGCGCTGCCGTGCCCGGTGAGTAGTAGAGCGTGTACATCGGCCGTCCCTCCTGGCTGCCGCGCACCGTCGATCGTCGGCGGCGCCGCGGCACGGAATGTAGCAGGCCGCAGCGCGGAACTGATGCCTCGCCGCGGGGCCAGCGGGGCGCCGACATGACGGCCATCGCACAAATCGGCGATCATTACAGATCGACGCGTCGATCGGATTCGCGGCCGTTTCAGGCGCGCGGTCCCGGCTCCGGCGCCGTTTCGCGACGGCGCACCGAGCGATCGTCGCGGCGCGCGACGGCGTTTTTCGTTCAGGAGGATTCATGGCGACTCGCGAAGCCAAGGTGCCGGACATCGGCAACTACACGAATGTGCCGGTCATCGAGGTGCTGGTGAAGGCGGGCGACGCCGTGGGCAAGGATCAGGGACTGGTCACGCTGGAATCGGACAAGGCGACGATGGAAGTGCCGGCGCCGTTCGATGGCGTGGTCAAGGAGGTCAAGGTCAAAGTCGGCGACGAAGTGTCCGAAGGCATGGTTGTCGCCGTGCTCGAAACGGCCGATGCGGCAGCGGGCGCGAAGCCGCCTGCAACGCCGGTCGCGACGCCGATCGTAGGCGATACGTCGCCCGCGGCTCTCGCGCGCGAAGAAGGATCGGAGCGGAGTGCCGCGCCCGAAGCGAAGACTTCGCGTCCGTCTTCGCCGGCACAGCCGCCGCCGGCTTCGTCTGCCACCAACGAAAGCGCATCGCAAGGCGCCGACGACTCGGGCGTCCCACGCACGCCGCCGGTGCCGTTCGATGCGAGCACCGTGATGCCGGACAAAGTGCCTTACGCGAGCCCGGTCGTGCGTCTTTTCGCGCGCGAGCTCGGCGTCGATCTCGCACAAGTGAAGGGCAGCGAACGCAAGGGCCGCATTTCGAAGCAGGACGTGCAGAATTTCGTCAAGGCCGCGCTCGCCGGCGCAGCAGCACCGCGCAGCGCGGCAACGGGCGGCGGCGGTGCCGGATTGAATCTCCTGCCGTGGCCGCGCATCGATTTCGCCAAGTTCGGCGAGATCGAGACCAAGGCGCTATCGAAGATCAAGAAAATTTCCGGCGCGAATCTCGCGCGCAACTGGGTGATGATCCCGCACGTCACGCAGCACGACGACGCCGACATCACCGAGCTCGAATCGCTGCGCGTGGCGATCAACAAGGAAAACGAAAAGGCCGGCATCAAGCTGACCATGCTTGGATTCCTGATCAAGGCGGTCGTCGCTGCGCTGAAGAAATATCCGGATTTCAACGCGTCGCTCGATGCGAGCGGCGAGAATCTCGTAGTGAAGAAATATTTCCACATCGGCTTCGCCGCCGACACACCGAACGGCCTGGTTGTGCCGGTGCTGCGCGATGCGGACAAGAAAGGCGTCATCGAGATCGCGACCGAGACCGCCGAGCTTGCGAAGAAAGCCCGCGACGGCAAACTCAGCCCGGCCGAGATGTCCGGCGGCTGCTTCTCGATCTCATCGCTCGGCGGCATCGGCGGCACGTCGTTCACGCCGATCGTCAACGCGCCCGAAGTCGCGATTCTCGGTGTATCCAAGTCGCAGACGAAGCCGGTCTGGGATGGCAGCGCGTTCCAGCCGCGACTGATCCTGCCGTTGTCTCTTTCGTACGATCACCGCGTCATCGATGGCGCATCGGCAGCGCGCTTCACGGCGTATCTCTCGCAAGCGCTCGCCGACATGCGGCGCGTCTTGCTCTAGCGCACGGAGGCGGCGATGGCGAATACGATCGAAGTGAAAGTCCCGGACATCGGCAACTACAGCGATGTGCCGGTCATCGAAGTGCTGGTGAAACCCGGCGATGCGGTTGCGAAGGATCAGAGTCTCGTCACGCTCGAATCCGACAAGGCGACGATGGAAGTGCCATCGAGCGCCGCGGGCGTGGTCAAGGAAGTGCGCGTGAAGGTGGACGATACGGTGTCGGAAGGCGATGTCGTCGTCGTGATCGAAGCAGGCGATGCAAATGCTTCACCGGATGCGAAGCCAACGACGTCCCGATCTCAGGCGGCGCAGCCTTCGCCTCTCCCGCTTGCGGGAGAGGCCGGCGCGCGCAGCGCGGCGGGTGAGGGGAGTCGTGCAACGGCGTCGCAAGAGCGGCCCTCACCCCAGCCCTCTCCCGCAAGCGGGAGAGGGGGCGAAAGCGCAAGCGGGAAAGCAGGTGACAGCGCGAGCCGTCGAGGCGATGCCGCGGCAAGTGCTGCGCCGGTTGCCAAGGGCGCGCCTGAAACCGGGCGCAAGGCCGACATCGAATGCCAGGTCGTCGTGCTTGGTTCGGGCCCCGGTGGTTACACGGCAGCGTTCCGTGCGGCCGATCTCGGCCAGAACACAGTACTGATCGAGCGCTACGGTGTACTCGGCGGCGTCTGTCTCAACGTCGGATGCATTCCGTCGAAGGCACTCTTGCATGCGGCGCGCGTGATCGACGAAGCGGCGCACGCAAACGATTACGGCATCTCGTTCGGCGAGCCGAAAATTGATCTCGATAAATTGCGGGCGTTCAAGGACAAGGTGGTCGTCCAAATGGACGGCGGGCTCGCCGGCATGTCGAAGCAGCGCAAGGTCACAGTTGTCACCGGAACCGGCATGTTCGTGTCGCCGCACGAGATCGAGGTCGAAGGCAAGGACGGCAAGAAACTCGTGCGCTTCGAAAAAGCGATCATCGCGGCCGGATCCCAAGCCGTAAAGCTGCCGGCGTTTCCGTGGGACGACAAGCGCATGATGGACTCGACCGATGCGCTGGAACTTCTGGACATCCCGAAAAAACTCCTCGTCGTCGGCGGCGGCATCATTGGCCTTGAGATGGCCTGCGTGTTCGATGCGCTGGGCAGCGAAGTTACGGTCGTCGAGTTGCTCGATCAGCTGATGCCGGGCGCGGATCCCGATCTGGTGCGACCTCTGCAACAACGCTTGTCGAAGCGCTATGCGGGCATCCATCTCAAGGTCAAGGTTACGAAGATCGCAGCGGAAAAGAACGGCCTTCGCGCGACGTTCGAAGGTGAGAAAGCGCCGGAGCCGCAGCTTTACGATCGCGTGCTTGTTGCGGTCGGTCGTTCCGCCAACGGCAACAAGATCGGCGCGGACAAGGCCGGCGTTGCCGTGACCGAACGCGGGTTCATCGCGGTCGATCGGCAGATGCGCACGAACGTGCCGCATATCTTCGCGATCGGCGATCTAGTCGGTCAGCCCATGCTCGCGCACAAGGCGACGCATGAAGGCAAGGTCGCGGCCGAAGTCGCGGCCGGCGAGAAGAGCGAATTCGTCGCGCGGGTGGTGCCGTCGGTCGCCTACACCGATCCCGAGATCGCATGGGTCGGCGTGACCGAAGGCGAGGCGAAAAAACAGGGCATCCAATACGGCGTCGGCAAATTCCCGCACGCCGCATCGGGGCGCGCCGTCGGCATTGGGCGCACCGAAGGCTTCACGAAGCTCATCTTCGACGACGCGACGCATCGCATCATCGGCGGCGGCATCGTCGCGCCGAATGCGGGCGATCTCATCTCCGAAGTCGCGCTCGCGATCGAGATGGGCGCGGAAGCGGCCGACATCGGACTCACGATCCATCCGCATCCGACGCTGAGCGAATCGGTCGGCATGGCGGCCGAAGTCTACGAAGGTACGGTGACGGATCTGTACATTCCGAAGAAGAAGTAGGTGCTTTGCGGCGGTGTCGGTTCGCTCGGTCGTTCCCTCACACTACCCTCTCCCGCGAAGCGGGAGAGGGGAATCTCCGAACTTTCTCTCCTACAGGACTTTCTCTCATACAAGAGAGGGAATCCGCGTTTCACCGACTTCTCGCAGCGCGCGAAAGAACACCATTCTTCACCTCTCCCGCTTGCGGGAGAGGTCGCCCGAAGGGCGGGTGAGGGCATGCGGAGTGAAGCGTGGCGTATTTCATCTGCGCGGACTCAACCGCGCGCCTGAGGAAGACGAGTTTCGACGGAGCCAAAGATGCGAACGCTCGGACTTCTCGGCGGCATGAGTTGGGAATCGACGCTGCCGTATTACCGCATCATCAACGAGCGCGTGCGCGAGCGGCTCGGCGGATTGCGTTCGGCGAAAATGTTCCTTTACAGCGTCGATTTTGCCGAGATTGAACACTTGCAGCACACCGGCAACTGGAACGCAGCCGGTCGCATGCTCGCAGACGCAGCGCAAGCGCTCGAGCGCGCGGGAGCGCAAGCGCTGGTCATCTGCACGAACACGATGCACAAGGTGCTCGATGCGATCGAGCCTGCGATCAGCATTCCGGTATTGCACATCGCCGACGCGACAGCACAGCGTGTGCGTGCGCGGAACATCGCCAAGGTCGGCCTGCTCGGTACGCGGTTCACGATGGAACAGGATTTCTACCGCGGCCGCCTCGAACGCAATGCTCTGGAAGTCGTCGTGCCGGATGCGGAGCAGCGCGCGGAAATTCATCGCATCATCTATGACGAACTTTGCCTGGGCGTTGTTCGCGAAGAATCGCGCAAACTCCTTCAGCACATCATGCGATCGCTCGTCGCGAACGGCGCGGACGGCGTGATCCTCGGCTGCACCGAAATCGGTTTGCTCGTAGGCGCCGCCGACACGAGTGTGCCGGTGTTCGATACCGCAAGAATCCACGCCGAATACGCCGCGGACTGGGCGCTCGGGAACTGAGGCGGCAGGGTCGTATTCCTGGCGACGCTTTCGTCAGGCCTTTTTGCCGCGTGCGGCCGGTAACGAAGGTGCGGTGGCGTCGCCCGTCGGCATGATCTGGTCGGCGACCTCGTAGTGGCGGACCAGCGGTTCCATTTCGAGGAGGTATTGTTCGTCCTCGGGGTAGTAGACCGAACGCTCCGGATTCTCGCCGGCGAACGCGCGCACGGCCGCCATCGATTCCCAAAGGGAGATCAGCACGATCTCGCAATGATCGCCTTGCAGGCGGCGCAGCACGCTCACGCCGCGGTTGCCTGGCGTCTCGGCGTAGTCCTTGAGGCCCGTTTCGTTCAGGTAGTCGATGTAGGCGTCGGCTTTTTCCGCGAGCGTGATACCGCGCCAGATGCGAGCGATCATCGTGCCTCCGCGTATTCGAGTTGCCTAAGCCCAAACATCTCGACCCACCGCTCTTGCTGCTCGCCCGACACCTTTGGAAAATGCCAATCCAAAGGGCTCCGGTTCAAGCTTCGTCGCCGCTCGATCCCATCCTCGCACAACAACCATGGCGCCGAGGTTATTGCCCGGCGCCGGCATCCGGATAGACTGCGCGGGGACACGCTGCCGATCGGGAGGAGTGCCGACATGCTCGCACAGGTCGGAAGTTTCGTGTTGGGAGCCGTTCTGCTGCTGCTGGGAGCAGACAGTTTCGTGCGCGGAATCGGCGGCCTTGCCCTGCGCAGCGGCCTTTCCGGTTATGCCGTCGGCCTTGCTTCGACCGCGCTCGGTGCGCTGGTGCCGGTACTCGCGGTGACGCTGGCGGCAGGCTATGCGCACCAGCCCGAGCTCGCGCTCGGCAACCTCGTCGGCGCCAGCATTGCGCAGATGGGTCTCGTGCTCGGCATCTGCGCGCTGGCCGCGCCGTTGCGCGCCCGGCTGAAGCTCTTTGCCTGGGCGAATCCGGCGCTGGTCGCGTCCGCGGTGCTGTTCTGGCTGCTTTCGCTCGATGGGCGATTCGGCACCACGCAGTTGCCCGGACTTTCGCTGGCGATCAACGACGGAGTCGTCCTGATTCTTGCTTACATCATTGTTGCGTTCCTGGTCATTCGTGCGGCGCGCACGGAAACGTCCGATGTGCGCAACGAAATCGCGTCGGCAACCGGCACCACGATGCTGGTCTGGCGTGACGCAGCGCGCGTCGTGATCGGCGTCGTCGTGCTGCCGTTTGCGGCGGTATGGCTGGTCGACGGCGCGATCGCATTTTCGACCGACGCCACGCTCTCGCCGCTGGTGATCGGACTCACGGTGCTCGGCGCGGTCACCGCGCTCGCAAGCGTGCCGCCGACGCTGATCGCGGCGCGTCGCGGACAGGGCGATTTCGCGATCGGGCATGCGTTTGGCGCGGTGATTGGCAGCGTCTTGCTGCTCGCCGGCGGTCTTGCGCTGTGCCAGACAGTCGGCGCGGCGCGCTCGTTGCAGCACATCGAGATTCCGGCGCTGATCGTGCTGGCGGTCGCGATCTACCCGATGATGAGGAGCGACGGGGAGCTTTCGCGCCGCGAAGGGGCGATTCTCCTTGCCGCTTATGCGCTGTTCCTGGTCGGCGAAGCCTGGCTGACGCACGGATGAGCCTGCGGCGCGGAACGCATCGTGGCCTTTCGCGGTCTTTGCGCGCGGTGCGGAGGACACAAGCATGATGTGGGTGGGTTGGATAATCGCCGTGATCGGAATCGCCATCGCGATCTGGCTCGCGCGTCAGCTCACGAGCGAGCGTGCGCTGACGACCCAGTTGCGCTTCGCCAAGATCGACGCGGAAAACGCCAGCGACACGATGCGCTCGAATCAGGCCCAGGCGGTCGGCTCGGCGGGACTCGCGCCGCTCGGCAAGCTGCTCGGCTCGACCGCGCACGAGCTCGATGCGCCGCTCGCCTCGGTGCGAAGCCAGGTCGATCACGCCGCGCGCCAGCTGGTCGATTACCGCACCTTGGTGAAACGCTACGACACGGCCGTGCAGTACTGCCTGCAGCCCGTGGAGCTCATCTTCGGCGCCGACAAGGCGAGCCTCGACAAGCTCGTGCTGCATGTCGAAGGCGCGCGCCGTGCGTTGTTCGAGGCGCGCACGAATCTCGAGAAGAGCTCGGCGCTGGATGAATCGCGGCATCTGCTCGAGACCGCGGCGGAGAGCCTGCGCGATATCGGCGCGTTGACGCAAAGCCTTTCGCAGTTCGCCGGCCACCCGGCCGAGACGCAGCCTGTCGACGTCAATCTCAGCATCGATCACGCTTTGCGCATCGCCGAGCGTCGCTTGCGCGGGCGCATCGAGATCGCCCGTGATTACCGCGAGCTTCCGAAGATCCAGGCCGAACCCGGCCAGCTCGCGCAGGTGTTCCTGCATCTGATCAACAACGCGAGCGAAGCGATCGCAGGTACGGGCAGGCTCAACGTCGCCACGCGTGCGTCCGGCAACTTGGTCGAAATCGATATCGGCGACACCGGCGCTGGCATTTCCGAGGATCTGATGCCGGTGATCTTCGACCCGTTCGTCACCACCAAGCAGGGCGAGGCGGCCGGCGGCATCGGTCTCACCGTGGTGCGCCAGATCCTCGATCGCATGGGCGGCTCGATCCGCGTGCGCAGCAAGCTCGGCGCCGGTTCCATTTTTACGGTCGCGTTGCCGGTCCAGTCACGCGCCGCGAGCTAGCGGCGACGGTGCATCGTCGAAGATGACGACTTCCCTCGTCTTCGGCGCGAGCGGCGCCATCGGACGTTTTCTCGTGCCGCGTCTGCTCGCGGCGGGCCACGCAGTCATCGCCGTCAGCCGAATTTCGCGGACGAGCGCAGCGCGCAATCTTCAGTGGATCGTGGGCGATCTTCCGGATCGCGTTCCGGCGTTGCCGCGGTTCGACGTCATTTTCAGTCTCGGACCGCTCGATGCGTTCGCGCGCTGGTTTGCCGACAGCAGCGAAATTCGCGCGCGCGTGATCGCCATCGGATCGCTGAGCGCGCAGACGAAGGAATACTCTGCGGATCCGCACGAGCGCGATCTCGCAGCGCGCCTTGTCGCGGCCGAAGCGATCCTCGCCGCGGCGACCGAGCATCGCGCATGCGCCGTCACGACGCTGCGCGCGAGTCTGATCTATGGCGCCGGCCTCGATCTGAGCCTGACGCCGTTCGTGAACTTCGCGCGTCGCTGGCGCGTGTTTCCGCGCTTGATGGGTGCGCACGGATTGCGCCAGCCCGTGCATGCGGATGATCTCGCAGACGCGTGCATCGCCGCAGCCACTGCGCCCGCGCT
>DASYJJ010000469.1:0-4568 GCA_035996605.1 Rhodanobacteraceae bacterium | reverse complement strand
AATTCCTGCATTGCCGATCGAATGGGACTTCGCCCGCACGCCGCGCGAGCAATCTGGAACGTGAGGCCGCCTGGCGCCTTTCCAACGCCCGCCCGGACAGCCTACCCGAATTGCCGCCGCGGCGATGCGAAGCTCACGCCGAACCGAGTGCCGGCGGCGATCGCGCGAGGCGCCAGAAGCGCGCCGACAACAGGATTGCGGCCATGCTGAGGCCGGCAATCAGCCCCATCCACATGCCGCGCGCACCGTATCCAACGCGAAACGCAAGCCACCAGCCGACCGGCATTCCAACGCCCCAATAGGCGAAAGTCGTGATCAGCATCGGTACGCGCGTGTCCTTCATGCCGCGCAATGCCCCGCTCGCGGCGACCTGCATGCCGTCCGAAAACTGAAACAGTCCGGCGAGAATCAAGAGCTGCGCCGCCAGCGCAATGACGGTTGCGTCCGCGGTGTACAAGGCGGCGATGGTTTGCGGCACGGTCAGCATCAGGATCGCCGAAACGCCTTGCGCAATCAGCGTCAGCAGGAGACCCGCGAGACCCGCCCCGCGCACGCCTTCGACATCGCCGCGCCCGATCGCATGGCCGACGCGCACGGTCGTCGCCATCGCGATGCCGAGCGGCACCATGAACGTGACCGATGCGACGTTGATCGCGATCTGATGGCTCGCAACGACATCGGTGCCGAGTGTGCCGATGGCGAGCGCGACGGCGACGAAAAGGCTGGCCTCCATGAACACCGATACGCCCATTGGCACTCCGATGTGCAGGAGGGCGCGGATCGCGGTCGGATTCGGCCCGTCGAAGTGCGCGAACAGCTGCAACTCGCGATAGTGCCGGCGCGTTGCCACGTAGAAGAGAAATGCGAGCGCCTCGATCCACAGCACGCAGGCGGTCGCGATGCCGCTGCCGAGTGCGCCGAGCGCCGGAAATCCAAGTCGGCCGTACATCAGCACATAGCCGACGGGCCCCAGCAGCGCGAGGCCGAGCAGGCTGAAATACATCGTCGGCCGGGTCAGACCGAAACCCTCGCTGAGTCCGCGCAGTGCGAAGAAAAGCGCCAGTGCCGGTGCGCCGAACGAAATCGCGTGCAGGAATCTCGTCGTGTCAGCCAGCAGCCGCGGATCGACACCGATCGCTCCGACCAGCAGCGGGCCACCGACGTACACGCCGATGCACAAAAAGATTCCGAGCGAAGCGGCAAGCCATAACGCCTGACGAAACAACGGACCGATCTCGTCTCGACGCGCGGCACCATTCAACTGTGCGACCGAAGGCGGCAAGGCCAGCATCACGCCGATCGCGGCGACCAGCGCGAGCGACCAGACGCTGGTGCCGACTGCGACGGCGCCGAGCGTGTGCGCATCGAGATGTCCGGCCAGCATCGCGTCGATCACGTTCATGCCGATCGCCGACAACTGCCCGGTCACCAGCGGCAGCGCGAGGCGCAACATCTCTTTCAGCTCGCGCGCGAGGCGCTGCCGTTGGGTGCGTTGAAGGATGGGCATGGCGAGCCTGGCCGCGCAGTCTAACCGAGAGACGCAGGATTCGCCGCGCCGCGCCGCTCCTGCGTGCGTGCATGGACCGGTGCATGAGCAGCGGAGTCTTGCAAGGCGAGGCGAGCCGCAACTCCGAGGCGCGACACACCTTACAATGCACGCTTCGGTTTCGACTTCGGACCCGACGCACGCATGACCACTGCTGCCGACATCCCCGCACCGGCTCCGCCGCCCGAGGCGGCGCCGAAAGGAACGCACCCGTGCGCGAATTGTGGCGCGCCGATGCATGGCCCGTATTGCTATGCGTGCGGGCAACCCGAGAAAGGCATGATTCGCCAGCTCGCGAGCGTGCTGTCGGACGTGCTCGATACCGTGTTCAACATCGACTCGCGCGTGTTCCGCAGCCTGTTTCCGCTGTATTTCCGGCCGGGCTATCTCACGCTCGAATATTTCGCCGGCCGACGCGTGCGCTATGTCACGCCGTTCCGCCTGTTCTTCTTTCTCTGCCTCGTCGCGTTCTTTGCGATCCAGATCGCGCTCAACATGGGCGACTCGAGTTTCAATTCAAATTTCAAATGGAATACGGGTCACGGCGAAGAGATCGAAAACGCGCAGACCGAGGTCGACGTCCAGAAGCGCACCGAACACGCGATGAAGAGCATCAACACCGCGAAAAGCGCGGCGAACATGCCGGAGGCCGCAATCGCTTCGCTCGACAAGGCGGGCGCGGCGATTCAAAAGAAAGCCGACACTCGCCTCGCTTATCTCAAAGCCCGCGATGCGGCGCGCGCCAAGGGCGAGCAACTGCCGCCCGATCCGTCCGAGGAAGGCGGCGATCTGATGTTCGACGGCAAGGCATGGGATCCGACGGCGCATCCGATCAAGGTGTCATGGCTGCCGGCGTTCGCCAACGCCGAGCTCAACGACATGGCCGGCCGCGCGAAGGAAAACATCATCGCGGCGAAGAAAGATCCGCGCCGGCTGATCGAGGCCGTTTTCGCACGCCTGCCGTGGACGCTCGGCCTTCTGATGCCGTTGTTCGCGGTGTTGCTGAAGATCGTCTACATCTTCAAGAGACGGCTCTACATGGAGCACTTGATGGTCGCGCTGCACAGCCATGCGTTCATCTTCATGTCGCTGCTGCTGCTGGCCATCATCAAGCTCTTGCGCAACTGGACCGACGCGTCGGTGCCGTCCCTCGATTCGCTCTACAACCTCGCTCGCGACGCCGTGTGGATCTGGCTGCCGATCTATCTTTTCCTGATGCAGAAGCGTGTCTATCGCCAGGGATGGATCATGACGTTCATCAAATACAGCTTCATCGGCATCTGCTACAGCGTGATCATCTCGATAGGCCTGGTTGGCGCGCTGCTCGCCACTCTCGCGCTCGCATGATCGTCTACGAGGTCAACATCGAAGTGCGCGAAGCGGCGTACGCGGACTATCGCGCATGGCTCGTGCGGCATGTCGAAGAGATGCTCGCGCTACCAGGATTCCTTGCAGCCGAAACCTTCGAGCGGCGCGATCCGCCGCCGACGAATGGAACACGCGCGCTTGTTGTCCACTACCGACTCGTCAACGAGCCTGCGCTGCAGCGCTATCTCGACGAGCACGCGGCGCGCATGCGCGAAGAAGGCCTGCGCCGCTTCGGCGATGCGTTCTCGGCGACGCGACGCGTTCTTGCTGTCGCTGCGCCGAGCGCTCCAAATCACGCGTAGTCGTTAGGATCCGAACGCTAGTTCGAACGTGCGCGCTACTGCGGCGGCGGCTTGCCCGCCTCGAAACGTTCGCGCAGCATGCGGCGCTCTTCGGGCGGCAGCGAGCGGAAGCGGCGCATCACTTCGCGCATGCGCTGCTTTTCTTCCGGCGGCAGTTGCTGGAATGCCTGGAATCGCTGCTGCGCCTGCAGACGCTGCTCGGGCGTCATCGCGGCGAACCGCGTCAGCCGCTGATGAATCTTCTGCTGCTGCTCGGGCGTCAGGTTCTGCCAACGCTCCGCATTCCTTCGCAGGCGCAGCTGTTGTTGCGGGGCAAGCTGCTGCCATTGATCGCGAACCGGCGCGAGCAGTTGCTGTTCGTCCGATGTGAGTGCCGACCAGGAAGTCGGCGCGGGCGCTGCCGCGTTCGGGCGTGCAGGTTCGGCACCTTGCATTGCCGCGCAAAGACACGGCGCGGCGATCAGGAACGCGCCGACGAGACGCAGCACGCACATCGCGGCGCGTTTGCGCATGGACGGGCGACGCGTGCGCTCAGCCACGCGGATCCCCGCCCTGCTTTTCCAGCCACGCATAAAAATCGAGGTTCTCGTAAAGGTCGAGCGCATCATCATCGCTGGTCAGGAAATCGATATCGCCGGCCGGTGCGCTGGCCGCGGCAGGATTCGTGGCCGGCGTATCAAACCGGTGGTGCAGGCCGACCGCAACACCGAATACCGCGACTGCGGCGCCGGCCAGTGCAGCCGACCATGCCCATCGACGCGTGACGACGCGCCTCTGCGCAAGCGCAGCCTGGCGCGCCCGGTTCAGACGAGAGAGCGTTGCCGCATCCAGATTGTCGGCCGACCAGTCGAGCAGCGCGGTTGCGCGATCGATCCAATTTTCGTCTTCGTGCGGCTGATTCATCGGTGTGCCTCCAGCGCCCGGCGCAGGTTCGCCAGTGCGCGCGAAAGATGAGTCTTGACGCTGCCCTCGCTGCAGCGCATGGCCGTCGCTGCGTCCGCGACGTCGAGGCCTTCCCACAAGCGCAGCAGGAATGCCTGGCGCTGGCGGAGCGGCAGTTGCCGCAACGCGGCCTCGAGTGCTACCGAAGCCTCACCGTCGGCCATGCGCGCGAACGGACCGGGTTCGCGCAGGTCGGGAGCGGCCGACAGCAGATCATCGTCGCCGTTGGCATCGCCCGATCGGAACCACCAGCGGCCACGCACGCGCTGGCGGCGGTGCCAGTCGTTCAAACGGCTGTCGAGCACGCGCCAGAACAGCGGCGGCCACTCGGCGCCCGGACGGCTACCGTAGTTGCGCACGAAGGCGAACATCGCGTCCTGGACCAGATCGAGTGCCTCGTCGCGGCTGCC
>DASYJJ010000468.1:0-18635 GCA_035996605.1 Rhodanobacteraceae bacterium | reverse complement strand
CATGTTGAACACGCCGAACACCTACGGATGGTATCTCGCGGCGCTCGTGTTCAAGTGGCTGAAAAAACAGGGTGGCCTTGCCGCGATGGCCGAGCGCAATCGCGCCAAGGCGGAGCTTCTTTATTCGTATGTCGATGGTTCGGGTTTCTACAAGAATCCGGTCGAGAAAACCGCGAGATCGTGGATGAACGTTCCGTTCACACTGCCGCGCGATGCGCTCGACGCTGCGTTCCTGAAGGAATCCGAGGCCGCGGGACTGCTCGCGCTGAAGGGCCATCGCGCCGTCGGCGGAATGCGCGCGTCGATCTACAACGCGATGCCGCTCGACGGCGTGCAGGCGCTGGTCGATTTCATGAAAGATTTCGCAAGGCGCAACGGATAAACACGAATACACAGGCCCGTCGTTCCGCCGAAATCCGGAATCTGCTTTTTGACGCGCCGACATGAAACTGGATCCGGCCATCGCCGGGATGAAGAACTCTCGGGAGTCTGCGTGTTCAAGGTCCAAACCCTCAACAACATCTCGCGCAACGGTCTCGATCGCCTGCCTGCGAATCTCTATCGCGTCGCGAACGACG
Source organism: Rhodanobacteraceae bacterium (assembly GCA_035996605.1). GTDB lineage: Bacteria > Pseudomonadota > Gammaproteobacteria > Xanthomonadales > Rhodanobacteraceae > Dokdonella_A. The sequence continues at coordinate 18,057 of DASYJJ010000468.1, read as the reverse complement.
TCGCCGATGCGGACGCGTTGCTCGTTCGCTCGGCCGACATGCACAAATCACCGATTCCCGCGAGCGTGAAGGCTGTCGCGCGCGCCGGTGCGGGCGTCAACAATATTCCGGTCGCTGAATTGTCGGCGCGCGGCGTGCCGGTATTCAACGCGCCCGGCGCGAACGCGAACGCGGTGAAGGAACTGGTTGTCGCCGGCATGCTGCTCGCCGCACGGAACCTCGCCGACGCGCTCGGTTTCGTGCGCGATCTCAAGACCGGCGACGATTTGCATCATCGCGTAGAAGCCGAAAAGAAGCGCTTCGTCGGATCCGAGCTCGCGGGCAAGACACTCGGCGTCGTCGGCCTCGGCGCAATCGGCGTAAAAGTCGCAAACGCGGCGTATGCGCTCGGCATGCGCGTGCTGGGATTCGATCCGCATATGACCGTCGAAGGCGCCTGGCAGCTTTCGTCCGAAGTCGCCAAGGCGGGTTCGCTCGGCGAATTGTTCGCGGCGGCCGACTACATCACGTTTCATGTGCCGCTCAACGATCGCACGCGCGGCATCTTCGGCGCGCAGGCGCTCGCTTCCGTCCGCGAGGGCGTTGTTCTTCTGAATTTTGCGCGCGAAGGCATCGTCGATCCGGCAGTCTTGCGCGAAGGACTCGCCGACGGCCGCATCGGCCGTTATGTCAGCGATTTTCCGGACGCCGATCTGCTCGGGAACCCGCGCGTGATCGCGCTGCCGCATCTGGGTGCATCGACCGGCGAAGCGGAAGAAAATTGCGCGGTCATGGTGGTCGACCAGCTCCGCGATTTCCTCGAACACGGCAACGTGCGCCATTCCGTGAATTTCCCCGAAACGCGCATGGCGCGCACCGGCATCGCGCGCATCTGCGTCGCCAACCAGAACCGGCCGAACATGATCGGCCAGCTTTCGCATGTGCTCGGCGAAGCCGGAGTGAACATCGCGCAGATGCACAACGCCTCGCGCGCGGACCTTGCCTACACGCTGATCGACGTCGATACGCCCGTGCCCGACACGCTCGTCGCCTCGATCGCCTCGATTGATGGCATCCTTTCCGTCCGTGTGATTCCGGGTTGAGCCGAAAAATGGCCGCCAAGCCGAAACCAGCGAAACCAGCACAGGCGCCGCAGCTTGCGGAAGTGCGCGCTCGCATCGATGGCATCGATCGCCAGATTCAGGCTCTGATCGCCGAGCGCGCCGAGTTCGCGCTGCAGGTCGGAAAAGCCAAAGGCAAACTCGCGGCGGCCGTGGATTACTACCGGCCCGAGCGCGAGGCGCAAGTGCTGCGGATGGTGGTCGATCGGAACGAAGGACCACTCAGCGACGAAGTTCTCGTCCATGTGTTTCGCGAAATCATGTCGGCCTGTCTGGCGCAACAGGAGCCGCTCAAGATCGGCTACCTCGGACCCGAAGGCACGTTCAGCCAGCAAGCGGTACTGAAACATTTCGGCCGCTCGGCGCATGGCATGCCGATGGTCAGCATCGAGGAAGTGTTCCAGGAAGTCGAAAACGGCAGCGCGGATTTCGGTGTGGTTCCGGTCGAAAACTCGGGGCAGGGCACGATCCAGATCACGCTCGACATGTTCCTGACTTCGGATCTCAAGATCTGCGGCGAGGTCGAGCTGCGCGTGCATCAGTTCCTGTTGTCGCGGTCGGGTCGCATCGAAGACGTCGAGCGCATCTACTCGCATCCGCAATCGTTCGCCCAGACGCAGGCGTGGCTGCGCGGGAATCTGCCGAAGATCGAGAAGATTCCGGTATCGAGCAACGCCGAAGCCGCGCGTCGCGCGCGCAATTCCGACGACGCGGCCGCGATCGCCGGCGAAAGCGCAGGACTCATCTACGGACTCAAGAAAGTCATCATGGGCTCGATCGAGGATCACGCGGACAACACGACGCGCTTCCTCGTCATCGGACGCCAGATTTTTCCACCCTCCGGGCATGACCGCACATCGGTTCTCGTTTTCATCAAGGATCAGCCGGGCGCGTTGTTCAATGTACTGAGCCCGTTCGCCCGCCACGGCATCAGCATGAACCGGATCGAATCGCGGCCTTCGCATCAGGCGAAGTGGGAATACGGTTTCTTCATCGATCTTGCCGGTCACGTCGACGATGCGCCGATGAAGAAAGCGCTGGCCGAGCTCGAAACGCACGCGGCGCAGGTGAAGGTGCTCGGGTCGTATCCGGTCGCGGTGCCGTGATGAGGGCCGCGACGAACCGCGCGCCGCAGCCGGCGATGACCGACGCTGTTGAATCATGGAATGCTTTTGACGCCAGCGCGCTCGCCAACGACGCGACGGCTGCGTTGCGCGCCTACGATCCCGGGCATGATCTGCCGGCGTTGCGCAAACGATTTGGGGCGGCGATCGCCGAGCTCGGATCCAACGAGAACCCGCTGGGTCCGAGTCCGCTCGCGATCGACGCGATGCGCCATGCGATATCCGAGACGTTTCGCTATCCGGATCCGCGCGGTCTGTCTCTGAAGACTGCGCTGTCTTCGAACCTCGGTGTTGCTGTCGATCGCATCGCACTCGGCAACGGTTCGCATGAACTCCTCATGTTGCTTGCGCAGTGTTTTGCGGACGCAGCGCATTCGATCGCGTATTCGCAATTCGGATTCGCGGTGTTTTCCATCGCGACGGCAGCGGCCGGAGCCATCGCACTGCGCATTCCCGCGCTCGGGCGCGATCATCCGCATGCCCCGTACGGACACGATCTCGATGCGATCGCCGCCGCGATAAGACCAGACACGCGAATCGTGTATCTGGCGAATCCAAACAACCCGACCGGCACGTGGTTCGACGACGCGCAACTTGATCGCTTCGTCGCCCATGTGCCGCGCGATGTGCTGATTGTCGTCGATGAAGCCTACTGCGAATACATCGACACGGCCGGGCTTACATCTGCATTGCGCCTGGCCGATCGACATCCAAACCTTATCGTCACGCGGACCTTTTCGAAGGCGTACGGCCTGGCTGGTCTGCGCGTCGGCTATCTCATCGCGCATCCGAGTGTTGTCGCGGTGCTCGAACGACTGCGCGAATCGTTCAACGTCAACTGTGTCGCGCTCGCCGCCGCGGAAGGTGCGCTCGCCGATGCCGGGCACTTGGCGAGAGTGCGCGCATTCAACACGGCAGAGCGTGCATGGCTCGTCGCAGGATTGATTGAGCACGGCTACGCACCGTTGCCGTCGCAGACGAATTTTGTGCTGGTCGATCTCGGGCGCGATGCGGCACCGTTCGAGCGCCACCTGTTCGAACGTGGCGTGATCGTTCGGCCGATGCAGGGCTACGGCCTCGCCGACACGGTTCGCATCAGCATTGGCGATCGAAAGGAAAATCAGCGGCTGCTGGACGCGTTGCCTTGAGCGGTACGGCCGTCTGGACGAGTCGTCCTTCGGGCCCCCTTCGTGGCGAGATCACGGTACCGGGCGACAAGTCCATCTCGCATCGAGCAATCATGCTGGCAGCGCTCGCCGAGGGCGAATCGCGAATCACCGGTTTTCTTGAAGGCGAAGATACGCGCGCCACTGCAGCCGTATTCCGTTCGCTCGGCGTCGCAATCGAGGAACCGGCTGCTTCGCGTCGCGTCGTTCACGGTGTCGGACTCGACGGACTTTCGCCGCCGTCAGGCCCTCTTGATTGCGGCAATTCCGGCACCGGGATGCGTCTTCTCGCCGGACTCCTCGCGGGACAGCGCTTCGACTCGGTTCTGATCGGCGACGCCTCTCTTTCGCGCCGGCCGATGCGACGGATCATCGAGCCGCTTTCGTCGATGGGCGCTGTCATCGATGCGGAGGAGGGCGGCTTGCCGCCGTTGCGCATCCGCGGCGGTCAGGACCTTTCCGGTGTTTCATACACGCCGCCTGTCGCGAGCGCACAGATCAAGTCCGCGCTGCTGCTTGCCGGGCTCTATGCGCGTGGCGAGACGGAGATGCGCGAAATACATCCGACGCGCGACTACACCGAACGCATGCTCGCGGCATTCGGCTGGCCGATCGCGTTCGCGCCGGGTCGCGCACGGTTGAGCGGGCGTCATCGGCTGCGCGCGACGGATGTCGAAGTGCCTGCGGATTTCTCGTCCGCGGCATTTTTCATCGCGGCAGCGACGCTGGTCCACGGGTCTGAGCTCGTGTTGCGCGACGTTGGCTTAAATCCCCGCCGCACCGGTCTGCTCGCGGTGCTGCGCGCGATGGGCGCGGACATTCGCGAGGACAACCGGCGCGAGCAGGGTGGCGAGCTCGTCGCGGATCTGATCGTCCGTCACGCCCCGCTGCGGGGCATAGAAGTTCCGCTCGGGCACGTACCCGACATGATCGACGAGTTTCCGATTCTCTTCATCGCCGCGGCGGCGGCCCGAGGCACGACCACGATCCGCGGTGCGGCCGAGCTTCGCGTCAAGGAATCCGACCGCATCGCCACCATGGCCGCAGGCCTGCGCGCGCTCGGCGTCATCGTCGAAGAAAACCCCGATGGCGCGGTCATCGAAGGCGGAACGATGCGTGGCGGCAATGTCGACTCCGCGGGAGATCATCGCGTGGCGATGAGCTTCGCGGTTGCCGGACTGATCGCGGCAGATGCGGTCCGGATCGCTGATTGTGCGAATGTCGCGACGTCGTTCCCGGCGTTCATCGAGCTTGCGAACGGGAGCGGCTTTGCGATCAAGCCTGCATTGTGATAGTGTACGTACGTACATATGGACGCCACCATCTCCCTGACTGAGCTGAGGCAGCGGCTTTTCCAGCTAGCCGACCAGGTCGTCGATACCGGCGAGCCGCTCGTTATCGTCCGCAACGGCGTGCGGTTGCGGCTGATTCGGGAAGACGCGATGCCGCAATCCGCGGGCCGGTTGTCGCGGCTCGTCAAGCGGAGCATCGTCGTCGGCGCGCCGCTCGACCCGCACGAGTCGCCCGCCGAATGGTCCGGCGAGATCGCGAAGGTCGCCGAAGCGTCGTCGGCCTACGCAGTCCGCAAGCGCCCGCGAAGCCGCCGACGGTGATCATGCTCGATACGCACGTCGCGATTGCGCTTTACGAAGGTCGCACGGGCGGCCTCGGCACGGCGGCAAAGCGAGCGATCGATCGTGAAACCGTCACCATCTCGCCGGCGGTGCTGCTCGAGATAGAGCTCATGCATGAGATTGGCCGGCTCCGCGTCGGCGCGACTCCGGTCTCGCTGCGGCTCGTCGAAGACCTGTCGATCCGCGTCGCGACGGAGCGCTTCGCGGACGTCGCGATCCAAGCGCTCGGGTTCGGTTTCACGCGCGATCCCTTCGATCGCCTCATCGTGGCGCACGCCGCGCTCGCGAAGGCCGCGCTGGTCACGCAGGACACGCACATTCGCTACCACTATCCGAAGGCGATCGGCTAGCCAGGTCGCCACGGTTCGCAATCGGCCAGGTTCGCTTCGACGAGGTTCGCGTCGATTAGAATCTGGCGTCGTCCCATCATGAGTGCCATGGTCACGCGAGCCGAAAAAGCCGTTCCGGTGCTCACGATCGACGGCCCGTCCGGCTCCGGCAAGGGCACGATCAGCCGCGCAGTGGCCCAGGCGCTCGGCTGGCATCTGCTGGATTCGGGCGCGCTGTATCGCGCGGTCGGCTACGCGGCCGGCATGGAAGGCATCGACCTTTCGGACACCAAGGCCGTGACCCGCTGCGCGGAGACGACGAAAATCGCGTTCCGCGATCCCAAAGACGGCGGCGAGACCCGGGTGATCGTCAACGGCCACGATGCCACCGACGACATTCGCACGGAGACCTGCGGCGCGGCGGCTTCGGCAATCGCGGCGATCGTGGGTGTGCGCGCGGCTTTGCTGGACAAGCAGCGCTCATTCCGCCGCTCGCCGGGCCTGGTCGCCGACGGCCGAGACATGGGAACGGTCGTTTTTGCCGACGCCTCGTTCAAGGTCTTCCTCACCGCAAGCGCGGATGAAAGGGCCCGCAGGCGATATAAGCAGTTGAAAGAAAAGGGATTGAATGTTACGCTTTCATCCCTTTTGCGCGAGATCGAGGCACGCGACGAACGCGATGCGAACCGTAAGGTCGCGCCGCTTCGCCCGGCGTTGGGGGCTCTGATCGTCGATACCACCGGCATGCCCGTCAACGACGTGGTCGCCAAGGTGCTCGCGGTCGTCCGCAAAGTCGGCTGACATCGGAAAGGCTGCGCTGGCTTTCCTGTCGCCACGCCTCGTCCAAGCTCGAAAGGAATCTGCTCGAAGGAGCAGCGCTTCGCAAGAAGCACGGCCCGGCGTTCGCGCCGGAATTTGAACGATGCGGATTTCCGCATCACCAAAAGGTGGGCAGGCGACTCAGCGACGAGCGCCGGCCTGTTTTATCAACTGGAACCCAACATGACCGAAAGTTTTGCTGAACTGTTCGAACAAAGCCAATCGATCTCCAAGCTCCGCTCTGGCGCCATCGTCTCCGGCATCGTCGTCGAGATCCGTTCCGATGTCGTCGTAGTCAATGCCGGACTGAAGTCCGAAGGCATCATCCCGATCGAGCAGTTCAAAAACGAACGGGGTGAGCTCGAAATACACGTCGGCGATGAGGTCAAGGTCGCGCTCGATGCCATCGAAAATGGCTTCGGCGAGACGATGCTCTCGCGCGAAAAGGCCAAGCGTTCGCTGGTCTGGGACGAGCTCGAAGAGGCGCAGACCGCCAACGCCGCCGTCACCGGCCGGATCTCCGGCAAAGTCAAAGGTGGCTTCACCGTCGACATCAAGGACGTCCGCGCATTCCTGCCGGGCTCGCTGGTCGACGTGCGCCCGGTGCGCGATCCGTCCTACCTCGAAGGCAAGGAACTCGAGTTCAAGATCATCAAGCTCGACCGCAAGCGAAACAACGTCGTGGTCTCGCGCCGCGCGGTGGTCGAGAGCGAATTCTCCGAGGAGCGCGAAAAGCTGCTCGAGCGTCTGCAGGAAGGCGCGGTCGTCAAGGGCGTCGTCAAGAATCTCACCGATTACGGTGCGTTCGTCGACCTCGGCGGCATCGATGGCCTCCTGCACATCACCGACATGGCGTGGAAGCGCGTTCGTCATCCGTCCGAAGTGGTCAATGTCGGCGACGAGCTCGATGTCCGCGTGCTGAAGTTCGATCGCGAGCGCAACCGCGTGTCGCTGGGGCTGAAGCAGCTCGGCGAGGATCCGTGGGTCGCAATTGCCCGTCGTTATCCGACCGGCACGCGTCTCTTCGGCAAGGTCTCGAACGTCACCGATTACGGCTGCTTCGTCGAGCTGGAGCCTGGCGTCGAAGGCCTGGTGCACGTTTCGGAAATGGATTGGACCAACAAGAACGTCAACCCGGCCAAGGTCGTGCAGGTCGGCGACGAAGTCGAAGTCATGGTGCTCGACGTCGACGAAGAGCGCCGCCGCATCTCGCTCGGCATGAAGCAGACCCGCGCCAATCCGTGGGAAGCGTTCGCCGCGATCCACAAGAAGGGCGACAAGGTTTCCGGCACGATCAAGTCGATCACCGACTTCGGCGTGTTCGTTGGCCTCGATGGCGGTATCGATGGTCTCGTCCATCTGTCCGACATCTCCTGGCAGACGACCGGCGAAGACCTCGTGCGCAACTTCAAGAAGGGCGACGAGATCGAGGCCGTGGTGCTTGCGGTCGATCCGGAACGCGAGCGCATTTCGCTCGGCATCAAGCAGCTCGAGCAGGATCCGTTCGGCCAGTTCATGGCTGCGCATCCGAAGGGCAGCATCCTGAACGGCACCGTGCGCGAAGTTGATGCGAAGGGCGCGACGATCGATCTTGGCGAAGGCGTCGAAGGTTATCTGCGCGCCAACGACATCGCCAAGGAACGCGTCGAGGATGCGACCCTGCATCTGAAGGTCGGCGACAAGGTCGAAGCCAAGTTCATCGGAATGGATCGCAAGGGCCGCAGTCTGCAGCTCTCGATCCGCGCCAAGGACGAGGACGAGATGCAGTCGGTGCTCGAGGAATATCAGAGCGCTTCCGGCGGCACGACCAAGCTCGGCGCGCTTCTCAAGGAACAGCTCAACCGTTAAAACGACAGACCGGGTGCGCGGCGATGAACCGCGCACCCGCTTCGGCGGCGTGCCGCCCGTCCCAAGCATTACCCAATGTCCGACCACGACTCCCAAACTGATACTTCAATGACCAAGTCGGAGCTGATCGAAGCCCTCGCCGAGCGTCAGAAGCACCTGGCTGCCAACGACGTCGAGCTCGCGGTCAAGAGCCTGCTCGAGCAGATGAGCCAGGCACTCTCGGTGGGCGAACGCATCGAAATCCGCGGTTTCGGCAGTTTTTCGCTGCACTACCGGCCGCCGCGCATGGGTCGCAATCCAAAAACCGGTGACGCGGTCGCGCTGCCGGGCAAACATGTGCCGCACTTCAAGCCGGGCAAGGAACTGCGCGAGCGCGTCAACGACGGCGCACAAGCATCCGGCGACAAGGCCTGAGGCGACATTTACGCTGCTCGGGACGCGGCGCAGATTCGCTCGCTTTCGCCGGACATTCGCTGCGGTCATGATAGGGTTGCCGATGGCGCTTTTGCGCGCGCCTCCTTCCTGATCGCGATATTCCGACCGCTCGCATGCGCCTGGCCCTGATCCTCCTCGTTCTCGTCTTCATCGTTTTCGGCGCTCTGTTCGGCGCGCTGAATGCCGAGCGCATTTCCATCGATCTCTATTTCGTCCAGGCGAGCGTCCCGAAAGGCGCCGTGCTGCTGGCGGCCGTCGTCGTCGGATGGCTGATCGGCGGGCTGGTTGCCTGGGTTGGGCGCGTGCCGCGTTTGCATCGGGACCTGCGCGAGACGCGGCGCCAGCTTCGTGCGGCGCAGGCACAGCCGCTGCCGCCCAGCGATGGGCGTCCCGAGGGCGCATGACCGAGCTCGCACTTCTGTTCCTGCTGCTTCCGGTCGCTGCACTCTCCGGCTGGATACTCGGCCGGCGCGGCAGCGAACGCACCTCGGGCGCGCGCGTGAGCGAGCTTTCGACGAACTATTTCCGCGGCCTCAACTATCTTCTGAACGAGCAGCAGGACAAGGCGATCGAGGTCTTCCTGAAGCTCGCCGAGATCAATCGCGACACGGTCGAAACGCATCTGGCGCTTGGGAACCTTTTCCGCCGCCGCGGCGAGGTCGATCGCGCGATCCGCGTGCACCAGCATCTGATCGCGCGTCCGAACCTCAATGAAGACGAGAAAACCGTCGCGTTGCTCGAGCTTGGCGAAGACTACATGCGCGCCGGTTTGCTCGATCGCGCCGAAACCCTGTTCTCCGATCTTGTCGCGATGAATGCGCAGGCGCCGTCGGCACTGAAGCACCTGATCGCAATCTATCAACACGAACGCGACTGGGACAAGGCGATCGATCATGCGCGACGACTGCAGCTCGCGACCGGCGAATCCCAGGGCGCCGTGATAGCGCAGTTCTATTGCGAGCTCGCTGAACAATTGCGCGCGCGCGGCGAACTCGCCGAAGCTCGCCGTCATCTCGAAGAGGCCTACGCCGCGGAAAGCGATTGCGTACGCGCGAGCATGATCAAGGGTCACATCGAAGCCGCCGATGGGCATCTCGACCGGGCGATCGCAGCATTCGAGCAAGTTGCCGAGCAGGACGTCGACTACGTGCCCGAAATTCTTTCGCCGCTGCTCGACTGTTATGCACGCGCACAGCAGATGGCGCGCGCCGAGGAGTTCCTGCTCGGAATCACCGAAACCTATCAAGGCGTCTCGCCCGTCCTCGCGCTCGCGCGTCTCTACACGCGCACGCAGGGCGAAGACGCGGCTGTCGCATTCCTCAACCGCGCGCTCCGCCAGCGTCCGTCGGTGCGTGCGCTGATGGCGCTCATCGATGTGAACCTGCATACCGCGAGCGGCGAGGCGCGCGACAACTTCCTGATCCTGCGTGACCTCACGCGCAAGCTTGTCGAAGGCCAGGCGATGTATCGCTGCAACAAGTGCGGCTTCGGCGCAAAGGCGCATCACTGGCAATGCCCGAGCTGCAAGAACTGGGGCACCGTGCGTCCGATCCACGGCGTCGTCGGCGAGTAGGGTGGTGCAGCAGCTGGCATCGCCGGTGTCGGCATGGATTCCCGCGATGGTTGCGGCCACTGTCATCTCCGCGGCGGCGACTTGGCTTGCAATTGGTTACGCGCGCCGTCGGCGGCTGATCGACGAACCTGGCGTGCGCCGTTCGCACCGCGAACCGACTCCGCGTGGCGGCGGTGTCGGCATCGCGATTGCGGTGCTGGTCTGCGCATGCGCACCGGCGTTGTTTCATCCCGCACTGTCGCGGCTGACCGCGCCCGCATTGCTGGTCTCGGTCGCAATCGTCGCCTTGGTCGGATGGATCGATGATCATCGCGGGCTGTCCGCTCGCTGGCGGTTCGCCGCGCATTGCCTTGCCGCAATCGCGTTTCTGGCGCCGGTGATCGTTCCGCTGATCCTCGTGCCGGAAGCGGTCGAACACCGTTTCGCCCTGTCCGCTGCGATTGCCTGGATCGTGGTCGTCGTGACGATTCTGGCGATCGTCTGGTTCATCAACCTGCACAATTTCATGGACGGGACCGACGGGATTCTTGCGGCGCAGTCGATCTTCGTCTTCTTGGTTTTGACTTTCCTGTGCGCACGCGCGGGCGAAGCACACGCGGGACAAATCGCCGTTTTCGCCGCCGCGACCGTAGGCTTTCTTCCATTCAATTTTCCGCGCGCCCGCATTTTCATGGGCGACGTGGGCAGCGGCGTGCTCGGCCTTCTGATCGCCATCGCCGTGATCTGGCAAATGAGTGCGCGGCAGACCGCCATCGCGAGCGGGATCATCTTGAGTTCGGCATTCGTTATCGACGCGACCTGCACGCTGATCTCGCGCATGTTTCGCGGTCGGCGTTGGTATAGTGCGCATCGTGAGCACCTGTATCAGTGGCTCGCCCGCAGCGGCTTCAGCCATACCGGCGTCGTCGCGCTTTACTTCGGATGGAACCTCGTGATCGCCTTGCCGGTCGTAGCGTGGATCAACCGACCGCCGGATCTGCCGATGTCGATCGCCAACCAGCACATTGATTGGACGCCGGATTCCGGAATCGCCGCCGCGGCGGTCGTCTATCTTCTCGGCGTGGCCGTATGGTTTGCCGGGAAGCGCTATTGCCTCAATGCATCACGCGGTCGGAGCAGCCATGCCGCTGCGTAACTTCATCGCCGCGATTCATCCTCGTCTCGCCGTCGTCCTGCACGACATGATGATGGTATGGATCGCCTGGACCGCGGTCAGCATGCTGCGCTGGTCGCTCGAGGCGAATCCGCCCCCGGTCGCATTGTTCGGGCCCGAAGTGTGGTTCGTTCTCGCGGCGCAAGGCGTCATCTTTTGGTGGACCGGGCTTTACAAGGGCCTCTGGCGTTTCGCGAGTCTTCCTGATTTGTGGAACATCGCCAAAGCCGCGGTGCTCGGCGCGCTCGCGATCGCGATTACGTTGTTCCTCTACAACCGACTCAGTACCGTGCCGCGCACCGTGCTCACGGTGTATCCGTTGGTGCTTGCCGTGCTGCTCGGCGCGCCGCGTCTCCTCTATCGCTATTGGAAAGACAGTCGACTCGATTCGAGCGCGCGCGCGCCGAGTCAGCGCGTGCTCGTGCTTGGCGCGGGCAAGGCGGGCGAAGCGCTCGTGCGGGATCTGCGCCGCGACAATCGCTACACGCCGGTCGGATTTCTCGACGACAACGCGAATCTTCGGGGCGGGCGTGTGCACGGCGTGCCGGTACTCGGCACCATCGATCAGCTGCCCGCGCTCGCGCGCGAGACGGCTGCAGAAATGCTCGTCATCGCGATTCCGACCGCGAACAAGGCGCAGATGCGCCGAGCGGTCGATCTTTGCGAAAGCTGCAACCTGCCGTTCCGCACGGTGCCGCGTCTGGAAGATGTCGTCGCCGGCCGCGCAAGCTTCAACGAGCTCAAAGAGGTCGCGATCGAGGATCTGCTCGGCCGCGACCCGGTGCATCTCGACTGGACCGCCATCCGCACTCAACTTGCCGGCAAGCGCGTGCTTGTCACCGGTGGCGGCGGATCGATCGGATCGGAGCTTTGTCGCCAGATCGCGCGCCTCGGCGCGGAATCGCTGAGCGTCCTCGACGTTTCGGAATACAACCTCTACGCGATCGAGCAGGAGCTCCGCGCCGAGCATCCGGATCTTCTGTTCAACGCGCGCCTTGGCGATTGCGGAGACGCGGCGACCTGCGAGCGTCTTTTCGCATCGACACGGCCGCAGGTTGTTTTCCACGCGGCGGCGTACAAGCACGTGCCGCTTTTGCAGGGCCAATTGCGCGAAGCGTTCCGCAACAACGTGCTCGGCACCGAGATCGTCGCGGAAGCCGCGGATCGGCATGGCGCAGGAAGTTTCGTGCTGATCTCGACCGACAAGGCCGTCAATCCGACCAGCGTGATGGGCGCCTGCAAACGCGTCGCCGAACTCTTCTGCCAGAATTTCGCGAGCCAGTCGCGCACGCGTTTCATCACGGTGCGGTTCGGCAACGTGCTCGATTCGGCCGGTTCGGTCGTGCCGCGATTTCGCGATCAGATTCGCGCGGGCGGTCCGGTGACCGTCACGCACCCCGAGATCACGCGCTATTTCATGACGATTCCGGAGGCCTGCCAGCTGATCCTGCAAGCGGCTGTGCTCGGCAACGGCGGCGAAGTGTTCGCGCTCGACATGGGCGAGCCCGTGCGCATCCGAGATCTCGCCGAGCAGATGATCCGCCTCGCCGGGAAGTCCTCGGAAGGCGAGATTCCGATCATCTACACGGGCCTTCGACCCGGCGAGAAGCTTTTCGAGGAACTGTTCCATCCTCACGAAAACTACAGCGACACGACGCACGCCAAGATATTTCTGGCGCAGCCACGCAACATGTCGTGGAGCTTGCTGACTGCGCAATTGCGCCAAGCCGCCTCCGCGACGCGCGAGTACGACGAAGAGACGCTGCGCCGCGTGCTCGATCAACTCGTTCCGGAATTCGCAGCGCACGATGGCGTCGCGACGGCGGACGTAATACCGATCACGGGCGCGAAGGCGGGCTAGCGCGAAAGGCGAATCGGAAAAGATTGAACCATTGCGGCGTCCTTCGTGGTTCAATCCCGGAATGAAAGTGATCCAGGAGAAACAATGACCCGACCGTTGCGCAAGGTCGTTTTCCCCGTGGCCGGACTCGGCACGCGTTTTCTGCCGGCGACGAAGGTCGTCGCCAAGGAAATGTTGCCGGTGCTCGATCGGCCGCTGATCCAGTACGCGGTCGACGAAGCCGTCGATGCGGGCGCGGACACGCTGATATTCGTCACCAACCGCTACAAGCATGCGATTGCGGATTATTTCGACAAGGCCTACGAGCTCGAAAGCAAGCTCGCCGAAGCCGGCAAGAACGAGCTTCTCGCAACCGTGCAAGGCACTTTGCCGCGCAACGTGCGCTGCGTTTTCGTGACGCAGCCCGAAGCGCTCGGGCTCGGCCATGCCGTGCTGTGCGCCAAACCGGTGGTCGGGGACGAGTCGTTTGGCGTGATCCTGCCGGACGATCTGATCTGGACGGAAAGCGGTCCCGGCGCGCTGCGCCAGATGGCCGAGCTTTCCGCGGAGCAGAACGCCGGCGTGATTGCGGTCGAGGAAGTGCCGCGCGAGGAAACCCACCGATACGGCATCGTCGACGCGACGCCGCTCTCCGATCGCGCCGCGAAGATCAAGCTGGTTGTCGAAAAACCCAAGCCTGCCGTTGCGCCGTCGAACCTCGCGATCGTCGGTCGGTATGTGTTGCCCGGGCGCATCTTCGAGCTCCTGGAAAAGACCACGCCGGGCGCGGGTGGAGAAATCCAGCTGACCGATGCGATCGAAGCGCTGCTTTCCGAACAGCCGGTGCTCGCTTATCGTTTCGCCGGCACGCGTTTCGATTGCGGCAACAAACTCGGGCTCGTCAAAGCAACGCTGCACATGGCCTTGCAGGATGCGCAGATCGGTCAGGCGACGCGGGAATGGATACGGGAATCGGGAATCGGGATTCGGGATTCGTAAGAGCGCACCGCCATTCTCCGATCCGAATCCAAAATTCCCAATCTCAAATCCCGGCTTTTCCCCCATGGACCTCAGCTGGATACTCAATCACCTTGGCGAAGACCGCGAGCAGTATTTCGGCGCGGTTGCACCGCCGATCATCCAATCGTCGATCTTCGCGTTTCCAACGGTTGCGAAAATGCGCGAAGGTTTCAGTGATGAGCTGACGAATCACGTCTACACGCGCGGCAACAATCCGACCGTCGAGATCCTGCGCAAGAAGGTCGCGGCACTCGAAGGCGCGGAGGATTGCCTGATGTTCGCAAGCGGCGCGGCCGCGATTTCGACGGCGGTCATCGCAAGTCTGCGCAGCGGCGATCACGCCATCTGCGTCGCCCGGCCTTACAGCTGGACGCGTGCCGTGTTGCGCGACATGCTCGGCCGATTCGGCGTCACGACGAGTTTCATCGACGGCACCGAAATCGCGAATTTCGAAGCCGCGCTGACCGACAAAACGCGCCTGATCGTGCTCGAAAGCCCGAACTCGATGACGTTCGAGCAGCAGGATCTTGCCGCGGTGGCGGCGCTGGCGAAGTCACGCGGCATCCGCACGCTCTGCGACAACAGCCACGCGACGCCGCTGAATCAATCGCCGATCGCACTTGGCATCGATCTCGTCGCACATTCGGCGACGAAATACCTCAACGGTCACAGCGATGTCGTCGCGGGAGCGCTGTGCGGCAGCGGCGCGCTGATCGGCGAGATTTTCCGCGGACCATTCATGACACTCGGCGGACTGCTCGCGCCGAACGATGCATGGCTCATGATCCGCGGTCTACGCACTCTGCAGCTGCGCATGCAGCGCATCGGTGCGACGACAACCGAAGTGCTGGGGTTTCTGGAGAGCCATCCGAAAGTGCGCAAAGTGCATTCGCCGCGCGCGACCGGCAACGCGCAGTTGAATCTCACCGCGCAGCAGCTGCGCGGTGCGAGCGGCCTCGTGACGATGGAACTCGATGCCACCGACGTCGCCGGCGTGGAACGTTTCTGCGATAGCTTGCGACGTTTCCTGATGACGGTTTCCTGGGGTGGCTACGAATCGCTGCTGTTTCCAGTCGCCGCGGTTCATCCCGCGGGCTCACCGATGACGCCGGCGGGCGCGTTGCCGCTCAACCTGGTGAGACTATCGATCGGGCTCGAAGAGCCTGACGTGCTGATCGGCGATCTCGACCAGGCCCTCGCTCGACTCTGATCGAGTCGATATCCGGGCAACGAATCGACTTCCGCGAGCAGGGCTTCGCGATGGCGGCTGCTATGCTGTGCCGATGAAACGTTGGTGCATCGTTCTGATTGCGCTGTCGCTTGCTGGCTGCCAGGACCTGCAGCGCAAGCCGTCCGGCGCAGCACACGCCAAGGCTCCTGCACAGGCGCTCCAAGGCGAGTTCGACAATCACGAACAGGCGTGGCTAGCGCACGAAAACGCGCCGGGCAACGTGCCGCCGCCGCATGTCGTGGTTTCGATCGACCCGACCAGCCACGCCGATTGGACGATCTGGCATGTTCGGCTCGATGCAAGCCCGCAGCTCGAAGCGACTTGGGCGATGCACAGCAGCGCAGATTCCAAAGGAACACCGGTTTGGATTCCACATCGTGCGCTGGAAGCTACGACCGCTCCCGCGTCGGCGTTCGATGCGAAGCAATGGACAGCGCTCGACGCGTGCGCGTTGCGCGGCGCAATCGGTCAGCGCATGGATGCGGACGTCGCCGGCTGCACGGCGATCGCTCCCGGAATCGGCACGCAGGCGTCGTTGCTCCCCCTATCAGTGGAGCATGACGGCGAATGGTTGCACGTGCGCTTGTACGCCGATCAGGCGCGCGGCGCGGACGCGCGCGAAGATGCGAGGCTGGTGCGTTGGTTCAAGGGTTGGGCCGCAGTCAATGGCGGGGGTCCGAAGGCCGAGGCGACGAACCGCGACTGGCACATGGACCGCGGCGTTCGCATCGGCAGCGAAGGCGGGCGCTTCGCGTTGAAATGGCGCGACGGCAGTCCCACCGGCTATTCACTTTCGCTCGAGCGGCTGACCTATCGCGAAGGCAACGTGCCGGTGCTGAAGCTTTCCGTGATCGAGGATGCCGACGGCCACGCGCTCGTCTACGCGTGGGCAAATCCCGAAGCGACGCGGATCGGCATCAATCTCGGCTGGGTGCAGGTCGGCCTCGATCTCGATAGCGGCGCGACGGCGACGAACGCCAAGTAATCGCGGTAATTGCGATCAACCGGCGCGATTTCACGTTCGATCACAGCGCTTCGAAGATTCCTGCCGCGCCCATGCCGGTGCCGATGCACATCGTGACCATGCCGTATCTCTGCTTGCGTCGACGCAGGCCGTGGATCAGTGTCGCGGTGCGCACCGCACCGGTCGCGCCAAGCGGATGCCCGAGCGCAATCGCGCCGCCGAGCGGATTCACTTTCGCCGGATCAAGTCCGATGTCCTGCATCACCGCAAGCGATTGCGCCGCGAACGCTTCGTTGAGCTCAATCCAGTCGAGTTGGTCCCTCGCGATGCCGGTCTGCTGGAGTGCGCGCGGAATCGCTTCCTTGGGCCCGATGCCCATGATTTCCGGCGGCACGCCGGCGACCGCGAAGCCGACGAAGCGCGCAAGCGGTTTCAGGCCGTAGTCCTTCAGCGCCTGTTCGCTGGCCAGCAGCAAGGCGCCGGCGCCGTCGGAGGTCTGCGACGAATTGCCGGCGGTGACGCTGCCGCCCATGCGGAAAACCGGTCTCAATTTGGCGAGCGCTTCGAGGCTGGTGTCCTTGCGCGGGCCTTCGTCGGTGTCTACGTTGCGCGCATCGGTGACAATCCCACGCGTCGCGAGATCAGGATAGTGATCATCGACCGGAAACGGCGCGATCTCGTCGCGAAATTCACCCGCTGCGATCGCAGCGATTGCACGCTGATGACTTTGCAGCGCGAATGCGTCCTGTTGCTCGCGAGTGACTTTCCAGCGTTCAGCCACTTTCTCGGCGGTGATGCCCATGCCGTATGCGATGCCGATGTTGTCGTCGGCGAACACGGCCGGATTCATGGCGATCTTGTGGCCCATCATTGGCACCATGCTCATCGATTCGGTGCCGCCGGCGAGCATCAGATCCGCTTCGCCGAGCCGGATGCGATCGGCGGCCAGCGCAATCGCCTGCAGACCCGACGAGCAGAACCGGTTCACCGTCATGCCCGGAACGCTGTCCGGCAAGCCCGCGAGCAGCACGCCGATGCGCGCGACATTCATTCCTTGCTCGGCTTCCGGCATCGCGCAGCCGATGATCGCGTCGCCGATGCGCGCGACGTCTATGCCGGGCGCGCGCTTGATTGCTTCGCGCAACACATGCGCGAGCATGTCGTCGGGGCGCGTGTTGCGGAAGACACCGCGTGGCGCTTTGCCGACCGGCGTGCGCACGGCGGAGACGATGTACGCGGCCTGGATTTGTCTGGTCATTCGGTTTCTCCGGCACGACGCAGTTGCGTCGCACTCATCTTCTATTCTGTCGTTCCGGTGCAAGCCGGAATCCGTTCTGATTTTCGGCGGCGACGGTTATCGCCGATCGAGTTCAAAATGGGTCCCAGCTTTCGACGGGACAACGGGGTGGGTGTCGGCATTCATCGCGCTGCTCAATTCCGCAGCGGCTTACCAGTACTCATCGTGTGCGCGATCCGATCCTGCGTCTTCGCGGTCTGCGCGAGCTCGACGAAATGTTTGCGCTCGAGATCGAGCAGCCATTTCTCGTCAACCGTCGAGCCGCGTTCGATCACGCCACCGCACAGCGTATCGGCGATGCGCGAGGCGATGTCGTAGTCGTGCTCGGAGATGAAGCAGCCTTCGAGCATGTTGACGAGCATCATCTTGAGGCTGGCGGTGCCGACATCGCCGGCCGCGATGATGTTGCGCGCGGGCAGGGGCGGACGCCAGCCGGATTCGGCGAGCGAAGTGGCGACTTGCTTTGCCACGTAGAGCAACTCGAATGCGTTGAACACGACGACATCGGTCTCGCGCAACAGACC
>DASYJJ010000467.1:0-8486 GCA_035996605.1 Rhodanobacteraceae bacterium | reverse complement strand
GCGGGATTGCGCCAGTCCGATTGAATCCTGTCGCAGACGAATGCTGGTTCGTCTCAATGATGCGCAATGTCTATTATGTAAAATACTAGACGGACAGGATTCCGCTGGAAATCGAAGCCATTCCCGGTGCGTACCATCCCGCCGTCCCCTCGCTGTCCATCCCTACACACGCAAATGCATTCCGCCCGTAAGTTATCCAACGAACATACACGCACGGTTGATCGCAGTCTGCGCGTACCCGGACGACCACAGCTCCGCGTCGCTCTCGATCACCAATAGCTGAACGACATTCCGGATTTGCGCCAGAGCTTCTTGAAATTTTTCTTCGGCGGCGATATTCAAGCGCGGAATTCTTGACGAACCGGCGCCATCCAATTTCTGCTCGCACGAACGAAGATGAAAAATATTCTGGCGCGCGCTTTGTTACCTGAGCGGACTCTACTAGTATGAATTTCAAGTCTGAATCGGGGGCTATCTTGATGCCGGCGACTTCGCCCGCAGGCAATGTGTTACTCGTCGACGACAACGCCGAATTCCAGGCCATCGTCGCCGACTTCGCGAAGCTCTCAGGCTGCAGGGTAACGTGCGCCTCGACGTTGCACGCTGCGCGCAAGCTCACTGCGGACGATGAATTCGATCTGCTCATGGTCGATCTCGACTTGCCGGACGGAAATGGTCTCGATCTGATCGACGAGCTTGATCTCACCGCCCACGGACAGATCGCAATCGTCACCGGTCATCCGACAATCGAAACCGCAGCGCGGGCCGTCCGATCACCCGTCGTCGAATACCTTCTCAAACCGGTCGGCGCGGATGCGCTGAGAAAACTCATCGAACGCGCGCATGCACGCGCGCAAACTCGGCGTCCGTCCGAAGCGCGCGAGCTCGGTGGAATGCTCGGCCATAGCGCCGTCATGCACGACCTCTTCGAGAAGATCCGTCGCGTTGCCCCGCTCGACGTCTGCGTGCTTGTGCACGGCGAAAGCGGTACCGGCAAGGAACTGGTCGCGCGGGCGCTGCACGCATTGAGCGGCCGCACCGGGAATTTCGTCGCCGTCAACTGCGGTGCGATCGCACCCGATCTTCTCAGCAGCCAGCTGTTCGGCCACGAGCGCGGTTCTTTCACCGGAGCACTGCAATCGCACTCCGGATTTTTCGAACAGGCCGAAGGCGGAACGCTGTTTCTCGACGAAATCACCGAGATGCCGCTGCCGCTCCAGGTGTACCTCTTGCGCGTGCTCGAATCTCGCACGCTCACTCGAGTTGGCGGCTCGCGTGAAATCGCTATCGACGTGCGCGTGGTGGCGGCGACCAATCGCGACCCGCAAAAAGCGGTCAGCGATGGCAGCCTTCGTCCGGATCTTTATTACCGCCTTCTGGAGTTTCCGCTTTCGGTTCCCGCGCTGCGCGAACGCCGCGAGGATATCCCTTCGCTCGCGCAACATTTTCTCGATCGTCTCAACGAACGCTACGGCACGCGGCGCGTTTTCGCGCCCAATACGCTGCGCCAGCTCGTTGATCGCCCGTGGCCGGGCAACGTGCGCGAGCTGCGGCATACCATCCAGCGCCAGTACATTCTGGGCGGCGACGACGGCGCGATCGAGGTGCAGCCCGAGCAGCTGTTCCGGCCAATAGACGAGAGCGATGGCTCGGTGCGTTTTCGCGTCGGCATGACGTTCGAGGACATCGAGCGCGAAATGCTGCTGAAGACCCTCGCCTATCACAACAACAACAAGCGCCAGGCAGCGCGTTCCCTGGGCATCACTGCGAAGACGATCTACAACCGTCTGTTGCGCTATCGTTCGCTCGGCCTCATCGACGAAGCTCTGCTCGGAACACCGCCCGAGGACGAATCCGTAACCGAATGACGCTCGCTCTCGCCTGCGCACGTGCTTGCGCGAGACTCATGACCACTAAGCTGACTTGCGACCTCGCTTGCGGGTCTTCGTTACCGCTTTGGCCGCTTTCTTCGCCGGTGCCGCGCGTGCTCGCTTTGACGCCGGCGTGCGCTTGTTCGAGGCGAGGCTTTCGCGCAGCAACGCCATGAAATCAACGACGTTGGTCGTCTTGCTCTGCGATGCGTCGGTTTCGTCACTCTCTGGCGCCTTGACCACGCCTTTGCTCTTCAGGCGCTTCTCGATGACCTTGTGCAGGCGAGCGCGGAATTCGTCGCGATAGGCCGATGGCTTCCAGGTGCTGGCCATCGACTCGATCAATTGCCGCGCCATGTCGAGCTCAGGTTTCGCAACGCGGTATGCGGACGCCGATCCCGATGGAATCTTGTAGTCGTCGACATCGACGAGCTCCTGCGGATAGCGCAGCAGCATCAGAATCAACGCGTGTCCCTGCGGTATCACAGCACACAGATATTCGCGTGTGCGGATGACGACGTGAGCGATACCGATCTTGCCGGTGCTGGCCAGCGTTTCGCGCAGAAGCACGTAGCCTTTTTCGGCCTTCTTTCCCGGCACGAGGACGTAGGGCTTTTCAAAATATTCCGGCGTGATGTCGCCGACATCGACGAACGCGTCGATCTCGACGGCCTCATGGCTTTCGGGCGCGGCGGCGCGCAGGTCTTCTTCTTCGATGACGACGTAACTGCCCTTGTGATATTCGAACGCCTTCACGATGTCCTTCCACGGAACTTCTTCGCCGGTTTCGCTGTTGACGCGCTCGTAGCGGATCGGTGCGTTGTTTCGACTATCGAGCATGCGAAAGTGCAGATCCGTTCGACGCTCGCCGGGCATCAGCTGCACGGGGACATTCAGAAGGCCGAACGACAGCGTTCCGTTCCAGATCGGTCGTGGCATCGCGAGTCTCCTTGTCAGACGATGCGTTCGGCGCATCGCCTGTGTATCAGCACGTTCGCAAGCAGCCTACTGTGCGCTTCCTGAATCGATGTCGCGCAGGTAGTTGACGGCCGCCGGAATCAGCGTGGAGCGCGTGGCAGAGTGCTGATCAGGACAGTGGAATCGCGAGCGTCACCGTCGTGCCGCTGCCCACGCAGCTTTCGATCGAGGCCGAACCGCCCGCCCGGCGCATGGCATCGCGCACCTGCGAAAGTCCGGTGCCACGCCATGATTCGGATGTCTTGGTCGTAAAGAAAAGATCGAACGCGCGGTTGCGGATTTCGTCCGACATGCCCGCACCAGTGTCTTTCACCGCGATCACGATGTAGTTCCGCGATCGGTCGCTGTGCAACTCGGCGCCGGATGCATTGCGCGTGGATACCGTGACATCGCCTTCGCCAGCCATCGCCTCGCGCGCGTTCAGCAGCAGATTCTCCAGTGCGGTCGCAAAGAATCCGCTGTCGATCGCGACTTCGTGCTGCTCGGCTTCAAGCTGCGCGACGATGTTCGCGATACCACCCGGCAATTTCGCGACGTCGCCGACGACCTTGAGAATCAAAGCGTGCATGTCCACGTTCGTCGGTGTTTCGCAGGCCTGAGAGGCGGCTGCGAGACGGTCCGTCAGCGTGCGTCCGCGCTTGATGACTTCGATCGCGTTGGTGAGAAAACCCGTGGCCTTCGCGGGATCGCCGACTCGCATCGCAACTTCGACGCTGGTCAAGGTCACCGCAAGAACATTGTTGAAGTCATGGGCCAGCTGTCCGGTGAGCTGTCCCATCGTCTCGGGGCGCAGACTGCTCCCCTGCGGTCCGTTGGATTCGTATCCGTTGCGATCGTCGGCCGACTCTTGCCCCGAAGGCATCACTCGCTTTTTCATCTCGGAATGATACCCGCCGGCACGATGGGGCGCACACTCGCCTGCGCGCTTCACGACCGGAGTTTTCGCGTAGATCGGTTCGGAACGCGGATCGATGATGGCTTGCCGTGCCCGTACATGGTTTGCTCGATCGAGATTGCTCATGATCACTTGTGCGAGTCGATGAGCATCGAAGCGGCTCAACGCGTTCGCACCTCTTCCCTCTTTGATGGAGCCTCGCGGCTCACAAGTCCGGGTGAAGCCCGTTGAGTTCCGCGGCTCTGGAACCGCCACCGCGCGTTGACCGGCGCGTCGGCGGTTCCATATCGCGCTCTTGTGGCCGTCTATTCGCTGATCGCGTCGTTCGCGACGGGCATAGCCATGGGCATCCGTTCTACCTGCCTGATTTCAGACGCAGCCTGCGACTTCGAAGAACCGCGATGGCTCGCCTCGCCGCCTTTGCGTCCAATAGCGGCCATGTGCGCGCGATTTGCGCTCACGACTTCGCCGCCTTTGCGTCCCGCTGCGCGCGCTTCTTCGGATGAGAACTCATGCGCCGTACCTTGTTCGTGCGCCGCGCGTCCGCCTCGACTGGCGATGCTCCTCTGCTTCGTGGCATCCATCGAAGCGAAACCACGGCCGCGGGGACGTTCATTCAATTGGGCATTCATGCAGGATTACCTCGTTGGTGGGGTGGATGCCAGAACAGCAGGTGCGCTCTGTTTTCCTCCGTCGCGAAACGAAGTCGCTATCGGTGGGAAAAAAGATGCGGGCTCGCCGCTCGCTGCGACGAAATTGGAATTCGGGTGTCGGATCGATCCGTTTGAAGTGCGGCGCAGATCATCGCGATGCAGCGTCTGCCACACGCCCGCCCAGGGTGGACGGACGCGGACGCAGTCGTCGTGCAGGCGCCGCATCGAAATCACGTCGACGAAGCGCGCGCTGCGCAGTGCCTTGCGAGCGAACACCGCAAGACAAGCGCCGCTGCCCCGCGCCGACGGATACAGCACGCCGCCCAACGAGGTCTTTCGCGTCTCGCGCGCAAGCGCCTGCGTCGCGCCGTAATCATCGCCGATGATTTCAGGCCGCCTCTGCTCGCGACCGTAGAGATCGGCGAATCGACCGCGCACGCCGACCTTGTAGAGGCCAAACGGCGTCGGATCGTCATAGGCATCCGCCGGATCGGCGAGCATGTGATGACAGGTCTCGGCGATCGCGGTATCCAGATCGAGGGCGCCGTACCAGGTCGATCGGCCGAATGTTCCGTAGCGTGAGCACCCTCGCCTGTCGGCGGTATGCAGACACAGCTCGTCGAGATCGACGAACGGTTGCGAGTGGTGCGGCACGATGACATACAACATTCCCTCGTAACGCACTCGACCGTGCTGCAAAGGAACGTCGACTCGGGTTCGCGTCGGTGCGAAATGCCCGGCGGAGTCCTGCGCTGCCGTTATGCCGCTCGCCTGATGGACATTGCCGCTGTCCAATGAAATCTCCGGATGAATGAACCGACAACCGTAGCCGCCTCTGCAGGCGCCGTGCCAGAGCCCGACGACGCGCGAACAGCGCAGCCCGGTGTCGGAGGGTCGGAAAACTATTCCCGCGTGTGTCTATTTTTTCATCGGGGGCAATCCACGGGCCGGGTGTCCCCAGGGATGGTCAACGCCCGTTTCGATCCGCAACAGACAAAAAAAAGGGCGGCCCCAGGAGGGCTGCCCCAAATGTCGGCGCTGTGGCGAGAAGGACGTCATCGCCGCGGGGGGAGATCAGTCCGACGCGCTCCCTGCAGCAAACAACATGCCATTTCTGGAACGCGTGTCGCGTCGTAATCCTGCAACGAAGTTCGACGAACGAATTACTTGGCGAGGGATAGATTTTCTCACTGGCGCCGGCGTGGCCCGATCCGATCCCGAATCGTTCACCGAGTCTTTCCGATCGGGCGCAGATGGAATCAGCGAGGCAGCCCATCGGCGAGCTTGGCGTGCTCACGCAGAGTGGGCAGTGAGTCCGCTGCAAACCGTTTCACGTCCGCATCGCCACCGGTTTCGGCGGCGGCTTGCTCGAACAATTGCACCGCAGCAGCATGATCTTCGACCATCAACGACACGTAGGCGTGGTCGAACGCCTCGCCCTGAAGTTTTTGCAGGCTTCCGATCTTCACCATGTGCTCGGCATCGGGCTCGGTTTTCACATCGATATCCTTCTCCTTGGCGAGCGCTTCGATCTTTCGGCCCACCGCGGAATGATCCTTGACCATGCGATCGGCAAAGGCTTTGATCTTCGCGTCTTTGGACCGGGTTTGCGCCGCCTGGCTGACTTTGACCTCGGCCGCATTTGCTTGCGAAGCCTTCTGCAGGAAAGACGCATCTGCCTCCGTTGCGGGCTTGGCATTCGCTGCGGAGATCGTCGAAATGAATAGCGCTCCCGCGAATACACCCGCAAGCAGGGCGGTCGAACAGCGTGTGTGGGTTTGCATGGAACCGTCTCCGGGAAAAATACCCGCGACTGCGAGCCGCGATCGAGCCGCCGTGTGTGCGGATTCGTTGTCAACGGTGCAAGGCACGGGCCATCGGCGCCGGCGCGAACCGGAAGGTACGGTCTACAGCGCTCGTGCAAGTTTTATACGGTTTCGCGGTGCTGCGATTGGCGAGGCTCGGCAGGCGCCTCTCAGCGCGACATAAATCGGACAGCGCCCTACTGATTCGCCGAAAGCGCGTTTTCGGTAGCAGAAACGGTTTCACGAAATGCACGATCGCAGACGAAATCCTCAGAAACGGATCGCTCCGCATTGAGCACGCGCACGATCGCTGCGGCGCCGCGCAGCTCATTGTCGAAGGAGGCGAGTTGCCTTGCGTCCGTGATGGCCTGCGCACGCGAACGGTAGGTCGCGCGAATGCGGCCGCTGTGCCTGATATGCCAGCGCCCGCTGTGCGATTCGGGTTCGACGAAATAGATGACCTGGCCCATGCTCCATTCCTTGCCCTGCGCGCAGGCGGGTTGGACGATCCGAATGGACAGCAAGCGACGTGCCATTTCGCTCAGCGCGATGTTTCCGATCGGATCGTCCAGCTGGCGCAGCCGGCGCCGCGAAGCCTCGTGAACGAAAATTTTCCTGCCATGGGTCTATTTTGCGCAGTGTTCGGTGTCGTAGTTGCGCTGAAACCCTGAAACGCAGCGCTGGACCAAAACTTGCCTGCTGCTCTCGAGCGGCACCAAACAAGGGGATATGGGTCATGGTTGCTTCGCACGATACGAGCTGGATCAGCACCACATCCGCGCTTCCCGTCGACGGTCAGCCGGTCGAGTTCATGCTGGGCGCGCGCGAGTGTCCGATCGTCGGCGTGTATTCGCAGGACGGCTTCCGCTCACGCTGGACCCACTACGCCGCCGACCTCGTGTGCAAATGGCGCGGAGCAGCGCAAAGCGCGGGTATCGTTCGGGCCTATTCGGCGCACTGACCGGCGAGACGAGCAGCGTCTGGCGAAATTCCGCCGCACCGTCGAAACATCCGGGATAGATCGGACGCGCCCACACGGCGCACTGGAAACCGAATTCAGCGCCGCGCTCGAAAGAATCCTTTCAGCAGCGCGCCCGCTTCTTCCGCAAGCACGCCTTCGCGAATTTCGACGCGATGGTTATGGCGTTCGTGCTGCAACACATCGAAAACACTGCCCGCCGCGCCGGTTTTCGGATCGCGGGCGCCGAAGATGACGCGTGCGATGCGCGCATGGACGATCGCGCCCGCACACATCGCGCAGGGTTCCAGCGTCACGTAGAGCTCGGCGTCCGGAAAGCGGTAGTTACCGAGCCTGCGACCGGCATCGCGCATCGCCAGCACTTCGGCATGCGCGGTCGGATCCGATGCTGCGATGTTCCGATTCCAGCCTTCGCCGATCAGCTTGCCGCCGGCGACGAGCACGGCACCCACCGGAACCTCGCTCTCGGCGGCCTCAGCATGGCGCGCGAGCTCGAGCGCTCGTGTCATCCAGAAGGCGTCGTTGTCGGATGCCATCGGCGCTGCCTGATCTGCGGAAATTTCGCGCAAGGACTACGAAGCCGGACGAGCGGTCATTCCCACTCGATCGTCGCGGGCGGTTTGCCACTCACATCGTAGACGACTCGAGAAATGTTCGGTATCTCGTTGATGATTCGGCTGGATGCCTTGTCGAGAAGCTCATACGGCAAATGCGACCAGTGCGCCGTCATGAAGTCGATCGTCTCGACCGCGCGCAATGCGATCACCCACTCGTAGGCCCGCCCATCGCCGACCACGCCGACCGATTTCACCGGCAGGAACACCGCGAACGCCTGGCTGACCTTGTCGTAGAGTCCGTGGTTGCGCAATTCTTCGATGAACACCTGATCGGCCTTCTGCAGGATCTCGGCATATTCGCGCTTCACTTCGCCGAGGATGCGAACGCCGAGGCCGGGGCCCGGGAACGGATGGCGATACACCATTTCGCGCGGAAGGCCAAGCTCGACGCCGATGCGCCGAACTTCATCCTTGAACAACTCGCGCAGTGGTTCGACGAGCTTGAGGTTCATTTCCTCCGGCAACCCGCCGACGTTGTGATGCGACTTGATGACGTGCGCCTTGCCCGTCCCGGCGCCGGCGGATTCGATCACGTCCGGATAGATCGTGCCCTGCGCGAGCCATTTCACGCCTTCGATCTTGTGCGCTTCCTCGTCGAACACTTCGATGAACGTGCGGCCGATGACCTTGCGTTTCGCTTCGGGATCTTCGACGCCTTTCAAGGCCGAATAAAAGCGATCGGCCGCAT
>DASYJJ010000466.1:0-10059 GCA_035996605.1 Rhodanobacteraceae bacterium | reverse complement strand
CGCGCGCTTCTCCGCGTTCGCCGCGCAGTACACCTCGAACGCGCGGTCGTACTCTCCTGCCGCTTCGAGCGCGGCCGCAAACGCAAACCCGATGTCGATGCGTTGCATGGGTGCAAGCGCCGAATTCGCGTGCATACGCTGCAGTCCGCGCAGGTCGTCCGCGTCGGCACGAAACGATTTCAGGTTGGAAAGCGCGACCCAGGCGGCGACGGAATCGGGATCCTCGCTCAGCACGGCACGCAATTCGGTTTCTGCTTCGGCGATGCGGCCGAGTGTTTTCGCCGCTTCTGCACGCAGGATTCGCGCCGGTCGATGGCGCGGCTCGAGTTCGAGCACGGCTTCGAACGCGGCGTGCGCTCCCGCTGCGTCGTGGCGCAGATCGAGCGCGCGGCCAAGATTGAACCAGGCGTCGATCAAGGTCGGATCGAGCTCCGTTGCGCGTCGGAACATGCGCAATGCCGCATCGATGTTGCCGCTCTGCGCCAGTGCGGCGCCGAGATTGCTTGCGATGAGCCCGTCCGCCGGCCATGCATCGGCCGCCCTGCGAAAGAGCTCGATCGCTCTATCGAAGCGCCCGTGAAAGTGCTCGCAAAGACCACGCAAGCGGAGCAGCTCCGGGTGCGCCGGACATTCGGCGATCGCTTGGTCGAGCGGCGCGATCGCGTGAGCCGGCTCCGAGCGCGCAAGCGCTTGCTGCCCGCGATGCGCGAGCGCACGTAAATGCGGCGAGAGGCCTAGCAACCGATTGTCCGGGTCGTACGGCGCATCGATGGGCATCGGGAAAGTTTACGCGTCGCGCGCGACGAACGGACGTTTCGTGTCCTTCGGAGAATCGCGCGCGTCCGCGACGCTCGCGTCACACGAGCGGCTGGCGATCCATCATGTTCGGAGTGTCGAACTCGCGGCACGCGCAAGATGGTTCCGCAAGCCGGCTTCGCCAGCGGCCATGACGGCATTGTGATTCCACACGAATGCCGGACTCAGAATCGGCAACAGCGCACGCATCCAGTTGCGATCGAGATCGACGCTCCACGTGTATTCCACGTTCGTGCGGCCGGCCGTGTCGTCGAGCTTCCACGTGCCGACACCACGCAGATCGCCTTCCGCCCGCGCGCGGATGAAATGCGGTTTCTGGATATCGATCACCGTGGTCAGGAGTCGAATCGAATACGGCAAGCGACTCGCCCAGTGAAAACGATAGCGCGCACCGACGCCGTCGGCATCGCCTGCGTCGAGCTCATCGACTGAGCGTACGAAGGGCCACCAGCGCGGCCATTCGACCGGATGTTTCAACGCTTCCCAGACCGCCCGGCGATCGGCCGCGATGCTCCAATGCGAGACGAGCACGAAATCGGTGGTCGACATCGGATGCCTCCCGAGAAGCGACGTGTCAAGGCCACAGGATCGCGGCGAGGAGCAGCCCGATTAGCGAAAACTTGATCGTGTAGTAGAGTTTCTTGCGCGCCTTTCGCACGCGCTTGGCGTAAAGCCGCACGTTATAGAACAGGCCGAACGCGTGATTCAGCGCGCCGGTGCGATCGCCATCCATGTTCGGCGAAGCACCGGCGGAAACGAACCGTCTGGCCAGCCACCGGTTCAGCACCTCTGCCCAGCGGAATCGCATCGGACGCTCGACATCGCAGAACAGGATGATGCGATCGTGCTCGGTCGCATTCTCGGCGCGATGGATGAAGGTCTCGTCGAACATCACCGCATGACCGTCGCGCCAGCTGTAGCGCTGGCCGTCCACTTCGATGTAGCAGCGATCGTCGCCCGGCGTGACGAGCCCTAAGTGATAGCGCAGCGAACCGGCGTACGGATCCCGATGTTTGCGCAGATGAGTGCCCGGCGGAAGCTCGGCGAACATCGCCGCTTTGACAGTCGGAATCGCGCGCAGGATCTCGGTGGTGCGCGGACAGAGTTCTCGAGCGGAGGGATGCGCGTCGTCGTACCACTTGAGATAGAAGCGCTTCCAGCCCCGGCGAAAGAACGAATTGAAGCCGACATCGTCGTAGCGCTCGGATGCGCGGATGCGTTGCGCATCGCGCAGCGCGATCGCCTCGGCGCGGATGTCCTGCCAGCGCTCGCGCAACGGTTCGAGCTCGGGAAACGCATCGAGCGACGCGTAGGGTTTCGCTTGCACGCGCGAGCAGGCATACATCAACACGTTCAGCGGCGCGAGGAACGTCGAATGATCCGTGATCTGGCGCCACGGACGCAGCCGCACGCGCCCGCGCAAATGCACGTAGACCGCGGGAATCAGGAACAACGAGAAGATGAAGTATCTGACGTACACGGCGCGCTTGCGGGACGCTATCGAAGCATTACCACATGGGCTCGCGGCGGCGACGCCGCAAGGCCCGTAGCCAGTTCTCTACGTTTGGATCAGTCCGCTCGCGATCCGTTTCTCGGCGCGGCCAGCGGGACAGCATCCTTCGCCTCCAGCATTGCGCGCACTTCGGCGCGGCCGAGCGGTTCGCTGAAATAGTGTCCCTGGCCTTCGGTGCATCCCTGCAGAGCGAGCCACTGCAGCTGACCTTCTGTCTCGATGCCCTCGGCCGCGGTCTTGAGGCCGAGATCGTGGGCGAGACCGATGACGGCGCGGATGATCGCCGCCGAGTCGGCGTTGCGGCCGATGTCGCCAACGAAGGATTTGTCGATCTTGATCTTGTCGACCGGAAACGAGCGCAGCGAGCGCAGCGATGAATAGCCGGTCCCGAAATCGTCCAGCGACAGTTTGATCCCGACCGCGCGCAGCTCACGCAGTGCGACCCGCGTCGCTGCGTTTTCGGCAAGCAGCGCGCTCTCGGTGATCTCGAGCTCGAGGCGGGTCGGCGCAACGCCGTGCCGGTTCAAGGCGCTGACGATGTCGAGTACGAGTCCGGGTTGCTGCAACTGCAGCGGCGAGAGGTTCACCGCGACGTGGATCTCGCGCGGCCATTCGGCGGCGGCCGCACACGCCTCGTTCAACGCCCAGTCGCCGAGCGTTCCGATCGCGCCCATCTCCTCGGCAATCGGGATGAAATCGGACGGAGGCACCGTGCCGCGCAGCGGATGTTGCCAGCGCATGAGTGCCTCGACCGCAACCATCTCGCCGGTTTCGAGTGCGACGATCGGCTGATACGCGAGCGAGAATTCGCCGGCAGCGAGCGCGGCCTTGAGCTCCTGCTTGAGCTTGCGCCGCAGCTGCAATGCGGTGTCCATTTCTTCGGCGAAGAAGCGATAGATGCCGCCACCTTCGCGCTTGGCGGCATACAGCGCCATGTCCGCGCGGCGCGAGAGCTCGGCCAGGTCCATGCAGCCGGGCTGCGTATGCGCGATGCCGACGCTGGCGCCGATGATCGCCTTCTGTTCCTCGAATTCGAACGGCTCGTCGAGAACGCCGATGACGCGTTCGGCCAGTGCGCAGGCGGGACCGCGTCCGGTCATCGACAAGAGCACAATCGCGAATTCGTCGCCGCCAAGCCGCGCGAGAAATGCCGATCCGCCGGTGCACGCGGAGAGGCGTCTGGCGACGCTTTCCAGCAGAAGGTCGCCGATGCGATGACCGAGCGTGTCGTTGACGCTTTTGAAGTCGTCGAGATCGACATAGAGGATGTTGACGCTCGATCCCGGCGCCGCATTGGCGAGAATGCGGATCGCGCAATCCTGGAACTGCGCGCGGTTCGGCAGGCTTGTCAGCGTGTCGTAGTAAGCGAGGCGGTGGATGCACGAGCGCGCTTCTTCATGTTCGATGGCGATCGCGCAGACATGCACGCATTTTTCGACGATCTTGCGTTCCATGTCCGCCGGCCCGCGCTTGTCGCGGTAGTAGAACGCGAACGTGCCAACGACGCGGCCGTCGCGCGCCTTGATCGGACTCGACCAGCAGGCGTGGAGGCCGAGCGGAATCGCAAGCGACTTGTAATCCGCCCACAGCGGATCGGTTTCGATATCGACGACTTCGACCGGCTCGCCGCGATACGCTGCGGTTCCGCACGAACCCGAGGAGGGACCCGCGCGCAGACCGTGGAGCGCCGCCGAATAATGTTCAGGAAGGCTCGGGCCCGCGAGCGGACGCACGCAGCCGTCCTCATCGACCGTGAGGATGGAACACAGCACACCCGGTGCAAGGTTTTCGGCTCGAACGCAGACAAGATCGGCGATCGTCTTCAGTTCCGCGCCGCACGCGATCGCTTCCAGAATCTCGTTCTGGAGTTGTTGCAGCAACTCGACGGATACAACGTCCGCCATTTCGAGATCTCCCCGGGCGCGCTCGCGTGCAATGCGCCGGCGTCGTGCTCCAACATGAAAATCTCGCGCGACGCCTTCATTCGCGCGCGGCCGTGGATTCGCATGACCGGCTCGTCCAGGGGGACGGGCCGTCGCCATGATAGCCATTGTGGCCGCGCTTGGAACTATCGCGAACTGTGACGGCTTGCGAACTGTGACGGCTTGCCGAAACGAAGCAGAGCGAACGATCGGGAAGTGCCGGAACAGCCCGGCAATTCTCGAGTTACTTTTGCGGCCGCATGCCCTGGTTGCCGCGGCCGTGGGGCTGCTCCGCGCCATCGAAGCTCGCCGTCGTTTCGGCGGGCTCTGCGGCTGGGGCTTCCTCGCCTGGCGCGCTGGCCTCATTCGTCCCTGCGCCATCCCGGTGGCCGGTGAACGCATTCGCCGCCGGATAAGCCGGACCCTGGCGCACGCGCTCCTGCTTCGCCTTCAGGATTTCCAGGAAATGCTGGCGCGCAACATTCGGACTCACGGGTGGTTGGTCCCTGCGAGCCGGCTTGCGCGGCGGCGCGGCGGGTTTGGGCTCCCGCGGCTTGGCGGCGACAGGCCGCGCCATCGGCGGTGAACTCTTCGCGACTTCGGCGCGTGGTGCTTGAGACGGTTTGGCGCTGCTGACTTCGGCTATTTTCGGAGTTTGCGTATTCTTGGTCGTTGCCTTTTCGGTCGATGCGTTCTTCGCAGCCACGTTTTTCACAGACGCATTCTTTGGAGGCGCATTCTTTGGAAGCGCATTTTTTGGTGGCGCATGCTTCGCCGCCGTAGTCTTCGCCGCTACGTTCCTAGCTTTGACGTTCTTCGCCACCGGCGCGCGGCTCTTTCCCGCAACCTTCTTGGCGGTTTGCGGTATCGCTTTCCTGGCGGCTTTCGTCGCCGAAGATTTGCCGGCTGCTGCTTTTCTTGCGGGCTTTTTCTGCGGCGGACGCCTGGCCGTCGTTTGCGCGCCCGGCCGCGCGGTTTTTGCGCGTGCCAAACTCTTGCGGGCGGGGGTCTTCTTCGACTTGCTGGGACTCATCGCTCATCTCCAATCGTCTGCGCAACCGCGTGCGCGCGCGGAAACCCTGAGTATCAAAACTACGCTTTACGCGAGCTAAGCGCGCGCGTCCGTGCGCCCAAGCACGATTCCGGGCCGCGGACGCCCGTGCAAGCGCGCAGAACCGTTGGGCGCGAGTCGCACTTCGCTCGACGACGATTTCATCGCGGGTTAATCGCAAAGCCGCGATTGTCGCGTTGTATCTACGCGAGGTCGATCCATGAAAAACGAATCCCACGCTACGCTCGCGATGCACAAGCTCGGCGAACTGATCAAAGGCGTCGAGGTCGCGATGCTGACGACGCGCGCGTCCGACGGCGGCATGGTGAGCCGGCCATTGCAGACGCTCAAGTTCGACAGCGCTGACGAGCTCGTGTTCTTCACCGCCGCCGACAGCCGCAAGGTCGAGGAGCTCCGCGCGAATCCCGACGTCAATATCGCCTACGCGAATCCCGGCAAGCAGATCTATGTCTCGGTGCGCGGAGCCGTGCGCATCGATCGCGACCGCGCCGCAATCGACGCGCTGTGGTCTCCGGCGCAGAAGATCTTTTTCCCGCAAGGCAAGGACGATCCGAATCTGGTCGTCCTGCACGTGCGCGTGCGCGACGCCGCCTACTGGGAATCGGCCGGTAATTTCATTGCGCGAGCGATCGATTTTGCGAGCGCCATGATGAGCAGCGAACCGCGCGATCTCGGCAAGCACGGGAAACTTTCCGGCACCCGATGACGCGAGGCGATCCGCGATCTGGTCGCGCCAAACTCCGGCGGGTCCGCATCGCAACGTGCGCCGGCCACGAACTTCGATCATCGCCATTACGCCTTTTTCGCATTGCATGAGACGCGGCCGTGCATACTGGCGCTGCGATCATGAAAAAGGATTCCGCCGACTCCGCTGCACTGCACCGAATCGATGCGCCGGCGCGCATCAAGGGGCGCGGCGCGGCTTCGAATCCGGAAGGCCGCTTTGAATCGATCGCGCGCACGCGCGAAGACGACGGCTGGTATCGCGAGGACGAACCCGCGCCCAGGCCGGACACCGTCGTGACCGAAGAGCGCTCGCGCTCAATCATCAGCCGCAACGATTCGCCGGACATCCATTTCGAGCAATCGATCAATCCTTATCGCGGCTGCGAGCACGGCTGCATCTATTGTTATGCGCGGCCTTCGCACAGTTATCTCAATCTGTCGGCGGGTATCGATTTCGAAACCAAACTGTTCGCGAAGACGAACGCCGCCGAACTTCTGCGCAAGGAGCTGGCGAAGCCGGGCTACGTCTGCTCACCGATCAACATCGGCGCCAATACGGATCCTTACCAGCCGATCGAGCGCCGCTATCGAGTCACGCGCTCGATCCTTGAGGTGCTGGCCGAATATCGCCACCCGTGCACGATCATCACCAAGAATTCGTTGATCGAGCGCGATCTGGATCTGCTGGTGCCGATGGCGCGCGCAAGTCTCGTGCATGCATTTGTTTCGGTGACTTCGCTCGACAATCGGCTTGCCAGCACGCTCGAGCCGCGCGCGAGCGCGCCGCATCGCCGCCTGCAGGCGGTGGCGACGCTCAATGAGGCCGGCGTGCCTTGCGGCGTCATGGTTGCGCCGATCATCCCGATGGTCACCGATCGCTACCTCGAACAGATTCTCGAACGTGCCGCAGCAGCCTGCGCGAAGGGCGCCGGTTATACGGTGCTGCGACTGCCGTACGAATTGAAGGACCTTTTCCGCGAGTGGCTCGACCTCAACGTGCCCGAGCGCGCCGAGCACGTGATGAGCCTGATCCGCCAGATGCGCGGCGGACGCGACAACGATCCGCGCTTCGGCACGCGCATGCGCGGCGAAGGCGAGTTCTCCGAGCTGATCCGGCAGCGTTTTGCGTTGGCGTGCCGCCGCTTCGGCATCTCGCGCGGACGCGACATCGTGCTGGACACCGCACAATTTGCGCCGCCGCGTGCGGAATCGCCGCAGGCCGAGCTGTTCTGATCGCGGTTGTTCCGATCGCGCTCGATGACGCGCGAGACGCGAAAACAACGAACCCCGCAATTGCGGGGTTCGTCATCTATGGCCAAGCTGCGGACGATCGTGCGGACAATCGTCCGCGCGACGTCATCCTCGCGCGCGTGATCTCGCGAACAAACCCACAGCCAGCAGGATCAGCATCAGCACAGCAAGCATGCCGGTGCCGAGTGTCGGCGTCGAAATCGGACTCGGCGGAGGCGGCGGACCACCGCCACCGATCGTGACCGGCGCGGTCGGCCCGGTGCCTGCGACGGTCACCGCGCCCGCATCCGCGGTCGCCTGATTGGTGTAGGTGCCATTCACCGCCGAAACGGTGACTCCGAAATGCAGCGTCACGTTGGCGCCGGCCGGCGCATTGAACGGACCTGTCCAAGTCAGTACTTGCCCGGTGGCGGTCGGATCCGCGGTCGTCACGCCACTCGTCGAGCCTGCGGTGTAGGTGAACCCCGCCGGCAATGTGTCGGTGATCGAATTCAGAGTCGCGTCCGCGCCATTCGGATTCGTGACCGTGATCGTGTAGCCATCGGCTGCGCCGGGATTTGCGCTCGCCGCATCCGCGGTCTTGGTCACGAAGAGCGGCTGTGCGCCGACCGGCGAGAAGACCGTGAGATTGGAGCGCGTAACGCTGCCATTGGCCGGCACCGTGATATTCCAGCTGACGCCCGAGCCGTTGTCTTCCTGGATCGTGCAGTCGCACGTGTTCGGGAACGCCGCGTGCGTGCCGATCCAGGCCCACACCTCGTTGTAGCCGGTTTCCAAATAGTTGTTGCCGCCGTTGAGCGGCACGATCTGCTCGATGCGGTCGGGTGGTGAATTGTTCGCGTTGATCGAACATCCGGGCGCTGTTCCGTTGACAACACCGAAACCCGAATCGGATCCGCCGAGGAAGCAGTCGAAGGCGCGATAGAGGAGCGCGTTGACCGCCGCACCCGTCCCGTTGGTGACGGTCACGTCGGTGCGATAGGACTCCTGTCCGACGACATAGCTGTCGACTTGCGTGATCGTGAGGCCGGTCGCGCCGACGCCTACGACCGTCGTGACGGTGAAAGGATCGGCGCCCGTGCCCGCTCCGGTGACACCCGACTGGCTGATCGGAGTGAAAATGGTATTGACGCCGATGCTGCCGCTGGCCGTTCCGCCGTGGCCTTCGAAGTCCGGTGCGTACAGCACATTGGAGACGACCAGGAAGGTTCCGTAATCACCCGGTGTCGTCCCCGGAGGATAGATCTCTTCCGACGTATCGCCGGTGTGCGCAATCTGCGCAGCAATGTCGACACCGATGAAAATCTGGTTGAGCGGACCGGCCGACGTGATCGTCTGGAATGCGGTCTGCGGTACCGAAGTGAATACGCCTTTGCCGTCCGCCGTCGCCATCATGGCGATCGCGAGTGCTGCGAGTGCGAACAACGGTCCAAAAGCACGGCGCACGAAAGCGCCTCCCTGCACTGAGCGTTGCCTAATCATTGGATAGCTCTCCCCGTTTGCCGCGGGGATTTTAGGTTTACGACTCTCAAAGTGCAATGCGCATCACACTTTTGAGACTTGACAGATGGGCTTTGATGGAAATTTCGACTGTTCCAAATCCGGCGCCGACCTTACTGTTCCGTTACGGCAACAGCTCACCGGACAGTGTGTAATGAAAAACTAACGGTAATTCAG
Source organism: Rhodanobacteraceae bacterium (assembly GCA_035996605.1). Taxonomy (GTDB): domain Bacteria; phylum Pseudomonadota; class Gammaproteobacteria; order Xanthomonadales; family Rhodanobacteraceae; genus Dokdonella_A. The sequence continues at coordinate 1,082 of DASYJJ010000466.1, read as the reverse complement.
TTTGGAGCAGTTCGAGGGCGGCCTCCCGCCGTGCTGCACTGCAATGCAAAACACACAGGAGCTAGGCCCCGCCTTGCCGCGAGGATGCTACAGCGCAGCATCGGGCGCACTGGCACACAACATGCTCACAGAATGCCGCTCCATTAGCGGAGGAGGACATTCGATGCATAAGCAGCACGACAAGAAACTGCCCCGTTCAGGGGATCAACGCCCACTCCGCACCACGCGGTCGCTGCTTCAAGCGCTGCAGGCCGCGGGAATCCTCGGGGCCGCACTGTTTGCCGGCAGCGCCGGCGCGGTCGGGTTGCAGGGTGACGGCTGGTCCGTCGACGTCGGCGGCATCGTCAACGCGTATTACACCGCGACCAGTTGCTCAGGCGACGCCGTCGGTGGACCTGCGCTCGCCAGCAAGGCGCTGGGTTGCGCGGGTGAAAACCACAAGACCTCGATCGGCAACGGTCTCTTGCCGAGCGGCCTGATCACCAAGTTCAAGACGCAACAGGGCGGCTACGACATCGGCGGCACGATTGGCATCATGGTGCACGCGGCGACTTCGTCCGGCGTCAACACCAACACGAACGTCGACGTACGCCAGGCGTTCTTCACCATCGGCACACCCGACATGGGCACGTTCAAGATCGGCCGTGACTACGGCGTGTTCGGCGCCAACGCGATCCTCAACGACATGACCCTGCTCGGCGCCGGTGCACCGACCCAGGCGACCCAACGCGGACGCGTGACCCTCGGCCACATCGGCGCGGGCTACACCTACCTCGACAACTACGGCCAGATGTCCTACGTCTCGCCGACATGGGGCGGCGGCTTTACGTTCACCGCCGGTCTCATGAGCCCGGTGGACGCGAGCGCCTACGCGTCGAAGAACTATCCGCAGGTCCAGGCCCAACTGCAATACACCAACGAGACGGTCAAGGTGTGGCTCGGCGCAAAGACGCAGCGCTTCTTTGCCAATGCATTCGTGCCGACACCGGATCCGACCAACCCGAGCCAGACATTCGTCGTAACACCGGATCAGAACTTCAACGACAACTCGGCGGAAATCGGTGCATCGTTCACGGCCGGAG
>DASYJJ010000465.1:0-24190 GCA_035996605.1 Rhodanobacteraceae bacterium | reverse complement strand
CTTTGTGCTCTCCTTCGAGGATTGTGCCAAGGCTGTGCAGCGCGTTGGCGTAGTTCGGGTGATCTTCGCCAAGTACTTCGCGCTCGGTTGCGACGACATCGCGCGATATCGATTCGGCCTCCGCCCCGTTGCCTTCGTCGTCCAGACAATTGGCGAGATCGGTCTCTACGTCGGTGACGATGGGACTGCGATGATCGAGCTTGCGTTCACGAATCGAAAGCGCCTCCCGATACAGCGGAATGGCGTCATTGCAGCGTTCGACGCCGCCCAGATCGCTGGCGAGTGCGGCGAGCGCACCTGCGAGCGACTCTTCATCCTTTGCGCTCCGCGCGCGCGCGTCGGAAACCGCCTTGCGCAAGGTGTTTTCCGCGTCCGCGCGTTCGCCGAGCACGGCTTGGAGCGATCCCAGCGTCACACGCGCCTGCACGCGCAATGAAGCGTGTTCGTCGCCCGTGCCGGGACGCGCCAATACGCCGAGCAGCAGCGCTCGCGCCTCGTCGGCCTTTGGCCCCGGTTGCGTGTCGGCTCCGCCGAGCGCACTCGCCAGGTCGACACGCAGGCGATCGGAGATGACGGAATCGGCACCGAGATGTTGCGTCGCGCGCTCGAGTCCGGATCGATAGGCTGCGACGGCCGCCGGCTTGTCGCCGAGTCCGCCATAGATATCGCCGAGCGCCTCGTACATCGCGATCTGCACGTCAGGCTCGGCCTTGAGCTCGAAGCCGACGCGCTTTGCGCCGATGTCGACCATTTCGCGCGCGCTCAAGGGTTTTCCGAGCGCTTCCTCGGGGCTCGCAGAACGGAACACATCGACGAGAAAATCCTTGACGTTGCGCGAGGTCGACGCTTCCGCGCGTGCGACCGCCGCCGCCTGCTCGGCACGCCGCGATTGCCACACGATTCCCGCAACTCCCGCGATGACGGCCGCGACGAACAGCGTCGCCGTAGCCACCGCGAGCCGGTATCGACCGACGAATTTACGCGCGCGATAGCTCCACGCATCGCCGACGGCGTGCACGGCCCGGCCTTCGAGGTGGCGCACGAGATCCGCGGCGAGTGCCGCGGCGCTTCCGTACCGGCGCGATGGTTCTTCAGCCAGCGCGTGCTGTGCGATGCGATCGATATCGTCGGAAAGCGCACGCACGAGTCCGCGAACATCGGTTCCACGCGCGCTCGCCGTTGCCGCAGCGCCGGCCGGATCCTTGGCGGCGAATTCGCGAAAAAGTTCGGACGGTCGCCGCGCGGCATGCGCGCTCGATGCATGCGGCGCGCGGCAGCCGGCAAGGAGTTCGGTCAGCAGGAGACCGAGCTGATACACGTCGGTCGCCGTCGTCACCGGATCGCCGCGCACTTGTTCGGGTGCCGCGAACTCGGGCGTCAGCATGCGCACCTGCGAATGCGTGCGCTGCGCGCCTTCCACGTCGAGGATCTTGCCAATGCCGAAGTCGAGGAGCTTGACCGAATCCGAAGCATCAAGCAGCACGTTGCTCGGCTTGAGATCGCGATGCACGACAAGATTGATGTGCGCAAACTGCACGGCTTCGCAAACGTCGAGAAAATAGCGGATGCGCTCGCGCAGCCCGAGTCCTCGCTCTTCGCACGCTTGCGTGATGGGTTTGCCGTCGACCAGCTCCATCGCGAACCAGAGACGGCCCCTGGCCTCGATGCCGCCGTCGAGGAGCCGCGCGATGTGCGGATGGATCAGCCGTGCGAGGATCTCGCGTTCCTGGCGGAAGCGCCGGATCATTTCGTCCGAGTCCATGCCGCGCTTGATCATCTTGATCGCGACACGGTGGCCGGCGATGCCGTCGACGCGTTCGGCCGAGTAGACCGCGCCCATGCCGCCGCGTCCGAGCTCGTCGATCAGTCGATACGGGCCGACACGTTCACCGATCGCGGAGTCGATTTCGTCGGGCAATGCATAGGCGGCAACGCCGAGCGGCGTATCGAGCATCGCATCGCGTTTCTCGTCCGCGCCGAGCAGCACGCGCGCAGCGTCGAGCAATCCAGCATCGCCGGCGCACGCTTCCGCGAGCCAGGTCTCGCGGTCCGTCGGCGCTTCGTCGAGCAGCCGACGCACCAGCGCGAGCGCGCGAGCGCGCAGGTTTGCGGGCGCATTCATGTTGCTGTTCCGTCCATCGCCGTGCGCAGATACATCCGCGCCGCGCGCCAGTCGCGATAGACGCCGCGCTCGCTCGTCGACATCAGTTCGGCGATCTCGCGGAATTCGAGGCCGACGAAGATGTGCAACATGGCGACCTCGCAAAGCTTCGCGTCCGTCGCTTCGAGCTCGCGCAGCGCATCCTCGAGAGCGAGCACCTCGAAACCGCGATCCGGTTCCGCGGCGCCGGGTTCGGTGAGCGTCACGATGGTTTCTTGCCCACCGCGTTTTACCGCGGCAGCCGCGCGCACGCGGTCGACCAGAACCTGGCGCATGACTTGTGATGCGAGCCGAAAGAAGTGTCCGCGATCGTTGACGACGAGCGGTTGTCCGAAGAGTTTGAGATAGGCCTCGTGCACCAGCGCCGTCGTTGAAAGCGTGATGCGCGGCCGATCGCCGAGCTGGGCGCTCGCACGACGGCGCAGATCGTCGTAGACGATTGCGAACAGCGCATCGCGCGCGCGCTGGTCGCCGCTGTTCGCGAGTTTCAGCAGGTCACTCGCAGAATCCGCCATATCTCCCCCGCCGACAGTCTGGCGCGATGCCGACGTGAATACAACGGATTGTGCTGCCGTCCGATTGCGTGGGTCGCATGATCGCCAACGGAACGCCAAACGCCGATGGCAGCGTCGAAAAATGGCGACCGCGTTGTGCAAGGAGCGCTTGATCGGCATCCGACACCGATCTTGGATTCCAAACTTGCAACGACGTCCAGACCGGCTCAATCCAGACAAACGTCGAAGGATTCGCCAAGCAACTGACCGACTTCCTCAAATCAGCGAAATACCCCGAGGCAACTTTCGTATCAACGGCTTTTCGCCATGTCGATTCAACGCATGCTCAGGTGGATGGACAGTTCGCGCTAATGCGAAAGACAAAGCCCGTCACATTCAACGTCGCGCTGGTTGGAGCCGGCCCAGGTTCCACACCGGGCGGCATAATGGGTCATGTGATCGGGTGCATGCCGAAACATCTCTGGATCCACATCACTTCCGACTCCCTGACATGTTTGGCGATTCCATGCAGATTGCGGTGGATACGGAGTTCGATAAAGTGCCGTGATGACGAATGGGCTGGCCGACGATATCCAGGCGCCTTCGTGCCCCAACACCCGCAAGAGAGGTCGCACATGTCATTCCGCTTTCGAGTGCCGCTGGCGTACGCGTTTGGAGTCATCACGCCATTCGCAATCCTGGCTGCCACGGCATGGCTCGGACTGCTTCCCGTCAATTCCGACGTCAAGCCTCCGGACTGGGAGACTGCGTTTGCCCACCAGGCGCTCAACGCGTCGGTTGCAAGGCAGGCGCCTCACCTGGCCAACCCCATCGCGCCGACCGAAGCGAACCTGATGACGGGTGTGAAACTCTTCAAGGGAGATTGCGCGGGCTGCCACGGGACTCCGAGCACGGCGGCCAACAACGAAGCCCACCCCGTGCTCTTTCCGATGCCCCCTCAATTCGCACTGCACCACCCCGACAAGCCTGACTACCAGCTCTTCTGGATCGCCCAGCATGGCGTGCGTTATTCCGGGATGTTCGTCTTCGGAGAAGCATGGAAGAAGAAGGACGGAACCGATCCGTCGGACGAAAAGATCTGGACGATGGTGACCTTCCTCGAACATCTGGACGCGCTGCCGCCGGAAGTCGATGCGGAGTGGCACAAGAGCGATTAGAGCAACGCGGCGAGTCGAAGGGACAGTGCCGCGCATTTCGGCGGTATTCGAGCGCCGTATCCCTTGTCTCCTGCGATCCGGGCAAGCGATGAGGCGTTTGCAGCGGGGTCGCATCGGTGCAGGACCACGCGCCATCGCACGGACGCTCGTGATCGTCGGTGGGCGGTCGGATCAAGTTGGAACAGTCAGAAATGGTGGCTATGGGTGGGCTCGAACCACCGACCCCGGCATTATGAGTGCCGTGCTCTAACCGACTGAGCTACATAGCCATTGGGTGCAGCGCGGGGCGTGCGATTCTAGTGCGCTGCAACGAGGTGTCAAGCCAAGCATACCCGCGGTCGCGGCGTTTCGCCTTGCTGCGCTTGCACAGGCTATGGAAGAATCCCGGGGCACGTGGAGGAAAGCGGTTGTGATCGACCCCGATGGCTATCGGCCAAACGTAGGCATCGTCCTGTTGAAGGACGACGGGCGCGTGTTCTGGGCACGCCGCGTCGGGCGCGACGGTTGGCAGTTCCCGCAGGGCGGCATGCGCAGCGACGAGACGCCGATCGAAGCGATGTACCGCGAGCTCGAGGAGGAAACCGGGCTTCATCCTCATCATGTACAGATGCTGGGTGCGACGCCGGGATGGTTGCGCTACCGTCTTCCGCAGCGTTTCGTGCGTCACAACGAACGTCCGGTCTGCGTCGGACAGAAGCAGGTCTGGTTTCTCCTGCGGTTGCTCGGCGAGGAGTCGGCATTCAACCTGGATGCGCACGAGCATCCGGAATTCGATCTCTGGCGCTGGGTCGATTTCTGGTATCCGGCCGCGCACGTGGTTACCTTCAAGCGTCGCGTGTACGAACAGGCGTTGCGTCATCTCGCACCGCTGGCCGAAGACAGCTGCAGCGTTTCGTTAGGCGAACAGCGTTGGATTACGGTCCTCGCGGGTGCGGGCTGAGACCGATCGCGTCGAAACGCGGCGTGACAGTCCGCAGCGTCTGGATCGAGATCTAGCCACTCGCAGCGAAACGCCGCCGAGCGTCATGACGAAGGCTACTGATCGTAAGATCCCGCAGGCACGGGATTCGCCAGGGCTTGCAGTGGATCCGTCAACGCTCTTCGCATCAGATCGAGTCGCGCGGGATTGTCGGCCAGCACGCCCGGGGCGAGTTCCAAAGCTTCGCTCCATACCGTCTGGGCGCCTTGAGTGTCGCCGAGCGCAAATCTCGCGAGGCCTACGTGCAGAAGGGAATACACGATCAACGGGTGATTGGCCGGTAGTGCCTTGCGCCAGATCGCAAGCGCCTCTTCGGCGTCCTTGCTTGCTTCGTCGTATCGGTCGAGGTGAAGAAGCGCCTGACTTCGGCCATCGAGTGACGTCGCAACTTCGCGGTGAGAGCGCGGAAGCGTTTCGAGCCGCAGTGCGAGCGCTCGTTCGAATTGAAGCAGCGCAGCGTCGTAACGTCCGCGTTCGAGTTCGACTTGTCCCCGATCCTGGATTGGAAGGGCCACGGAATGGTGATGATCGCCGAGCGCCGTACGGTAAGCATGCTCCGAATTGTCGTAGTGCTTCAGCGCATCGTCGAACTTGCCCTCGAGCCGGTCGATCTCGCCGAGCTTGTCTTCCGCGTTCGCATATCCAAGGTTTGGATGGCCATCCATGCCTAGAAAGAATGCGGAGGCTTTTTCGAGCAGAGTCCTCGCTTCAGCGAAATTGCCGAGATCGATGAGCACCATTCCGAGATTCATGCCCGCGCCGATGAATAAATAGACGTTCTCGGAGTCGACGCCATATATCCCCTTGTAGATCGCGATCGCTTCTTCGTATTCGGTCTCGGCTCCTTTCAGATCATTCATTCCACGCAGCAAATTGCCGTAGTTGTTGCGGAGCCCCGCAGCCTTCAAAGTATTTTTCGGAACGACCTTGTCCCTGAGATCGAGCGCTGCCCGGTATTCGTCGCGTGCAAGACTGTAGTTGCCCTGGCGATAAAGCACTCCGGCTCGCCGACCGTGCAGCGTCGCAAGTTCATCGCGCCGCCGCGGAGTACTGTCGTCAAGCAGCGATTCGGATTGATTCAACGCGTCCAGCGCGCCGTTCAGATCGCCTTGCACCATCGCGATGTAGCCGACCCAGTCGAGCGCATGCGCGAGATCGACCGGATCCGCGGAGGGTGAGGCTTTCAGCGTCGCGATCGCAGGATCAAGTGCAGCGCGAGCTCGAGGATAGTCTCCCAACGTCGCATACACTTCGCCGATCACAGACTGCAATCGCGCGCGCTGCTCCGGTTGCGAGATCATTTCGCGCTGAATGCGCTCGGCGCCTTGCTCGAGGATTTGGTTTGCGTTGAGCCGCTCTCCGCGGTTGACGCCCGGATCGGAGACTCGGAACAGCTCGACGAGGAAGTCGGTGACCGTGTTGGCGCGGTCCGCTTCCCGCAATGCGACTCGGGACTGATGGATCGCAAACACGGCCGCAAGGCAGAGCGCGAGGAACGCGAGTTCGGTGGCGGCCACGGTGTAACGATGCCGCATGATAAATCGTGCGGCGAAATAAGCCATCCCCGCGCGCCGCGCGTTGACCGGCCAGCCCGCGAGGAACGCGCGCAGATCCACAATCATCGCGTCCATCGATCCGTAGCGGTCCGCCGGCTTCTTCGCCATGGCCTTGCGCACGATTGCGTCGAGATCGCGGGTCAATTGCCGTTTGTACTTTGCGGTGCTCGCCGGCGTGGGTTCGAGCTCGTCCGTTGTCTCGATTGCGCGCGCGAGCGTCATGGCCTCGTCTTCGGTTACCGTGCGTGCCCACGCGAGGGCGTCATTTGGGTCCGTTCGATAGGGGAGGCGTCCCGTCAACACGACGAAGCAAAGCACGCCGAATTGATAGATGTCGGTAGCAACGGTGATTGCGCCGTTGTGGAATTGCTCGGGTGCCGCATAAGCCTGCGTCATCGGTATCATCCCCGCCTGCGTCGTCGCGGGACTTACACGCTGATCGAGCAGCTTGGCCAGACCGAAGTCGACCAGCTTGATCTGGCCTTGCGCGTTGACCAGCACATTCGAAGGCTTGATGTCGCGATGCACCGTCAGATTCTGGTGCGCATAGGCCAGCGCCGTTGCGATCTGCAACAGCACTTGCACGCGCGCAGCCACCGTATCCAGCCGGGCGTAGCAATAGTGGGTGACGATTTCGCCATCCACATACTCCATCGTGTAGAACGGTTGTCCGTCCGCCGTGCGCCCGCCGTCGAACAGCAAGGCGATGCCCGGATGTTTGAGGCCCGCCAGGATCTGCCGCTCGCGCTCGAAGCGCTCCAGCGCGGAAGTGTTGCCGAATGCTCGGCGGACGACCTTGAGCGCCACCTGCTGCGAAAATCCTTGGTCGGAGCGCTCGGCCAGGTACACCGCACCCATGCCGCCGGTGCCGAGCAAGCGTGTCAATCGATACGCACCGACGCTTTGGCCGACACGAACCTTGTCCAGCGCCCATTCCTCCTCGATCTCATTGCCGATGAATGGAATGGCCAGATCCATGGCATTGGTAGCGGGCTCCTTGCTCATCCGCTCATGGTCGGCAAGCAGCCTGACCAATTCGGGGCGAAGCACTGCATCGGGACCTTCGAGCGATTCCAGGTAGTCGCGGCGGGATTGCCCCTGCAGATCGAGCGCGCGGTCGAGGAGTGACTTCAAGCGCGTCCAGGACTCAGCAGTAATGGCGTTCATGGATAGCGGATTTCGCGCCGAATGGCCTGTTGCGGCATCTTACTCGCCGCTGGTAGGGAGCCTTGCCACCAACGTAACCACCTGTTTTTACAGGGGACAGAGGCGCTTTCTTGATGGCAGTGACAAATTCCCAAGCGACGAGCCTAAACGCACCCGCGCCTAGATATTGACAATCATTCTCATTTGCACTCAAATAGCGGCCATGTACATCTGCATCTGCAACGCCGTCACCGAACGCGCGATCCGCGAAGCCGCGCTCGCCGGCGTGCGCACGCTACCCGAGCTCAGCCGCCGCACCGGTTGCGCGGATTGCTGCGGCAACTGCGCTGATCTCGCGGGCGAAATCCTCGAAGAGACGCATCGCGCGCGTACGCTCGACCTGCCGCTCGCGATCGCCGCCTGACTCTTCCACGCGGCGTCGGTCGCGCGCGCGAATGCGTGCGATTTTCGTTCCCTCGCCATCGCGTTCCGGGAGCTATAGTCCTCGCATGGTGCGTGCATGACGCGCGGTAACGCACGCCATATCCGCCGGAGGACTGCGATGAAGGGCAATGCGAAAATCATCGAGCACCTCAACAAGGTGCTGTGCAACGAGCTCACCGCGATCAACCAGTACTTCCTGCATTACAGGATGTACAAGCATTGGGGCTACAAGGAGCTCGCGGAGCACGAGTACAAGGAATCGATCGACGAGATGAAACACGCCGATCGCCTGATCGAGCGCATCCTGTTCCTTGAAGGACTGCCGAACCTGCAAAAACTCGGCAAGCTCTTGGTCGGCGAAAATCCGAAGGAAGCACTGGCCTGCGATCTCAAGCTCGAGTCGGCGGCCGTGCCCGATCTCAAGAATGCGATCGCCGACGCGGAGAAAGTCGCCGACTACGTCAGCCGCGATCTTTTCGCGAGCATCCTTGAATCGGAAGAAGAACATATCGACTGGCTGGAGACGCAGCTCGGCCTCGTCGACGAGCTCGGCGTCGTTCCGTATCTTCAGACCAAGGTCGAAAGCTGACGCCGATTGGGTGCGTCACGGCTTGCCGCGATCCAGTAGCGCGTTGAGTTCGATCGCGACGCGCTCGTATTCCGGACGCATGCCCGCCGCGATTTCAGCCGGGGTCGTAACGACTCCCACACGCGCCGCGTGCTCGATGCCTTTGGCGAAATCGGAAAGCCCCGTCGCGCCGATGTTCGCGCTGCTCGATTTCAACGTGTGCGCGGGGCCAACCTGCGCCGCCGAGTCGCCGCCTTGCGCGGCGGTTTCGATCTCGCGCAAGCGCAGCGGCGCATCTTCGAGATAGACGCGCACGAGATCGCCGAATTCGCCGCCCATCGTGTCCAGGAGATCGCTGATGACGACCGCATCGAGAGCCGTGATGCGTGGAGAATCTGATCGTGTCATCTTCGGTTGCGACGGAACTGGCGCACGCGGTACGACAGGCGCAACGTCGGCGACGGGCGCCGGCGCCGCGACCACGGGCGGTGCATTCTGCGCATCGGTCTTCGGCAGCCAGCGGCGCAGCGTTTGCGCCAGCGCGGCGCGATCGAGCGGTTTCGAAAGATAGTCGTCCATGCCGCTCGCAAGGCAACGCTCGCGGTCGCCAGCCATCGCGTTGGCGGTCATCGCAACGATCGGTAAATGGCCGCTGCCCGAGGCGCTCTCGCGTTCGCGCCAGAGACGTGTAGCCATATAGCCGTCCATGACCGGCATCAGGCAATCCATCAGCACGAGATCATACTGGTCGCGCTCCAGCCGGCCGACGGCTTCACGGCCGTCGTTGACTGCGGTCACTTCGAGGCCGTGCATGTCGAGCAGCCTTTGCGCCACGCGCTGATTCACGGCGTTGTCCTCGACCAGCAGCACGCGCCCGCGCAATGGCGAGTCCGCGGCCGCGGGACCAAGCTCCACGACCGGTTCCGCGCGAGCAAAGCCGGGTTCCTGCACGCCGAACATCGGTTCCAGAGTCGTGCGCAGTGCTTCCTCGTTGATGTTGCCGCTCAACGCGCGCAAGCGCGGATCCTGCGGCAGATCGCTGCCGCCATAGCCCGAAATCAGAATGCGCACGTGGCCGAGCGCGGCATCCTTGAGCACGTTGCGTACGAGCGTGCCGGCCGCCTGCTTGGACGCGGTGGCGTCGATGAAAAGCACGGCGTGTCGCCAGCGCTCGCCCATGTTCGCGCTCGCGCGCAAGCCCGACAACGCGTCAGCGAGCGAGCGTACCGGCGTGACCTCGATACCAAGCGTCGATCCCGCACCCTGCAAACGGCGCAAAAGCACATCGTCTTCGACGAGTGCGAGCGCGCGAATGCCATCGAGACTGCGCCGCACCTGCAGATCGCCGACGGCCTTCAGAAGCGGAACGCTGAACCAGAACAGCGAACCCTTGCCGGGATCGGATTTGACGCCGAGGTGGCCGCGCATCAAGTCGACCAGACGTTTGCAGATGGCTAGCCCGAGGCCGGTGCCGCCGAACACGCGCGTCGTCGATGCGTCGGCCTGCGAGAATGGCCGGAATAGTTTGGCCGCGACATCCGGCGCGATGCCGATGCCCGTGTCGCGCACGGCGAACACGATCTCGTGATGATCGCGCGTCTCCGCCCGCTTGCTGACCTGGATATGCACGCCTCCGCGTTCGGTGAACTTGATCGCGTTGCTGACCAGATTGGTGAGGACCTGACGCAAGCGCACCGGATCGCCGCGCACGGCGAGACGTACGTTCGGATCTATCGTCACCGAAAGGCGCAGGTTTTTTGCTTCCGCATTGCGCTGCATCAGCTGCGCGACGCCGCCGACGAGCTCGCGCAGGTTAAGGCCGATCGTCTCGAGTTCGAGACGTTCGGCGTCGAGTTTGGAATAGTCGAGGATCGCGTCGACGATGCGCAGCAGTTCGCGCGCCGACGCATAGGCTGTCGACAGGTAGTCGCGCTGGTCCGGCGCGAGCGGCGTCGCCAGCACGAGCTCGAGCAACGGCAGCACGCCGTTGAGTGGCGTGCGTATTTCGTGGCTCATGGTCGCGAGGAATTCGCCCTTGGCCATCATCGCTGCTTCCGCGGCCTGCTTGGCGAGCAGCAATTCGCCTTGCGTGTGGCGCAGCGTATCGAGCTGTTTGCGCAGTTCCGCGGGAGCAAGTTCGAGCGGTGCGTTGGTGGTTGCAGTGCCGAGCGTCGGCGCCGCGCGCCCGCCCTCGTCACTCCGCGGCCAGGACAAGAACGCTGCGATGACGGCTGCAATCGTTATGAGACTGACGGAAATCCATGCAGTGAAACTCGGCTGCGCATAGAAAGGCGCCGTCGCGCCTGCGGCTGCGAGCGCGACCACGCCGACGACGGCGCACCAATACGCCGCGGTGTGCTTGGGCGTGGCCTGATCTGCCTGCGGCGTCTCCATCGCGCGATCTACATGACCGAGGCATGGAAATCGAACGCAAGATCGTGTCCCGCGCGTTGCACGAAATTGCCTTGGATGAAGTCGACGCCCGCGCTCCACAGTGCCGCGGCTCCGCGTGCGTCTTCGACGCGCGGTGCAATCACCTGGATGCTGCGTTCGTGCGCGAGCGCGACGAATTCGCGCAATTCCTTGCGCATCGCGTCGTCGTCGATTCGCACGTAGCGCGGCGAAAGCTTGATGTAGTCGACCGGCAGCGCGTTCAGCAACCGTTCGCCGGCCGCGCCGGCCTCGAAACCGGACAGCGTCAGCGTGAGGCCGAGCGGCTTGATGCGTGCGCCGTAACCGGCGACGTCGTCGAGCGCCGCGGCCGCGTTGGTGGCGGTGAGCTCCAGTGAAACGTTCTCGCCGCGAACATCCTCCCGTTCGAGCAGTTCGCGCATCCAGTCGATGCGCCCTTCGTCGCGCACACTGGCCACCGATTGGCTCAGAAAAAGTCGCGGCGCGCGGCCGCTCGCCGTGCGCTCGACGATCATCGCTACGCACTGCGCAAACACCCAGCGATCGATCTCAGCGATCAGGCCCGCTCGTTCCGCCACGGGTACGAGCTCGGCCGCGACGTACTGGCGCCCGTCGTCGCCTTGCAGGCGGAGCAGTGCCTGGAATTGTTCGCGCTCCTCGCCGTGCAGCGAAACGATCGGCTGGAACAGGATCTGCAGGCCCGCGCCGTCCAGCGCGAACCGGATCTGCCGCGCAATCTCGGCATCGTTCGTCGTGTTGGCATCGTGCACGAGAAAGACGCCATGGCGGCCTTCCTTGCGCGCCTTGGCGACGGTTGCTTTCGCTGTGTTGAGCATCGCCAGCGCATCGCCGCCGCTGTCGCGGAACGCGCACACGCCGGCGTCGAGCATGAACCGAGCAGCGGCTTCTGCCGAGGCGAAAGTCTCCCGCGCGAGACGGTCGCGGATGTTCGCGGCATAGCCTTCCAGTGCGGCGACTTCACGATCCGAGTTGAGCAGGAGGAATCCCGAATCGCCTTCGCGCGCGACGAGATCCTTTGGACCCGCGTGACTGGCCAGGAACTGCCCGATCTCACCCAGCAACCGATCGCCTCGGGTTTCACCCAGTCGAGCGCGCAACGCGGTGGCGTCCTCGAGCTCGAACACGAGCAACCCACCGGCGCGCGTCGGCGCGTCCTCCATGGCGAGCCATTCGGCGAGACGTTGCAGCAGCGCTTCTCGCGAAACCGTTCCGTCGATCGATGCCGCACTCGTCGACGCAGCCGTAGCCAACTGGCGCGAAGACATCTGTCGCGCGCGTCTGACGCGGTTGGTGACCGCGGAAATAAGGTGCTTCGGACGAATGGGCTTGGACAGGAAATCGTCGCCGCCTGCGTTCAGTGCTTCGAAGTGCTTGTCGGCGTCGCTCTCGCCGGAAAGAAAAACGATCGGTGTCGAGATGAATGCCTCGCGTTCACGGATCAGCGCGGTCAGCTCCATGCCGTCGACGTCGGGCATGTAGAGATCCATCAGGATCAGCTCCGGGCGGAACCGGTCGAGCTCGTCGAGCGCCGACAACCCTTCGTTGATCGCGAGGGTTTCCATGCCGGCTTTGCGCAAGATCGATTCGGCGAACAGCGTCTGCGAGCGATCGTCCTCGACGATCATGATGCGATACGGGTTCGTGCGTTCGGTTTCGATGAGCTCGCCGATGCGCGCAATCACGTCGGCCGGCTTTGCCGGCAATGCGATGAACGCATCGCAGCCGGCGCGCACCGCACGCAGGCGCCGGGGCAATTCGCTGTCTTCGGAAAGCGCGATCAGCCAGATGCGTTCGCTGACCTCGGCGCGCGCACGCTTGACCAACGCGCCGATTTCGTCGAGCGCGTTCTCGAACGCCGCATCGACGATGACGAGATGCGGCGGCAACGCGACCAGAAGTTCCTTCAGCTCATCGACGCTGTCGAACGCGGTGAGTTGGTAGCCCTGCGCGGAAAGATACCGATCGATTTCGGTGGACGGCGGCTCCGCGCGTCCGAGGTGAAACGCGGTCTTGTGCGTCGGCACCGTGTGCCGCACCGGCGCTGCGAGGGGAAGCGCGACTTCCGCTTCGGCGATCGCCGCGGTCTCCGCGGCGGCAGGCGCTGATTGTGCGGTCGAGGTATCGGCCGATGCTTTGGCGTTGTCGCCAACGGACGGACCAAGATCGTCCTCGGGAATCGGCACGCGCGCGGTCGTCCCCGCAAAGCGCAGCCAGTACTCGGCTGGCGGCGTCACGAGGAGTGGAAAGCCCTGATCCTGGATAGGTCCCGGAACCACGACGCCCGCCTGCGCCGCCGTCGCCTGCACGGCGACCGGCAGCGGCTTTTCCTTGAGCTCGCGAAGGAGCGATGCGATGCGAGCGCCGACTGCGCTGTCCGGCACGCGCGGCGGATCGAACAAGGGCTCGACCGTCGCAGACAACGCTTCGAGACAATCGGCGAGTTCACCGGCATCGAGACCGCGGCATGCCGACGCGAGCGTCGCCGCATCGTCGGCGAGCAGATAGAGCGTGTTGATGTCCCAGCCTTCGCGGTGCAGTCGATCGCCGCGGCTGTGGAGCCGCGCCAGACGCTGCGGCAACTGAGCGAGGAACAAGCCTGTCAGTTCCACGCCATGGACATGGAAGTCGCGCATGAGCATCGAATTCCCCTTGCGGGAACTATACCAGCGCTGCGCCGGAGGCCGAAAAAAAGGTCCGAAGGCCATTTGCCATTCAGTTTTTCGCGGCGGATCCGGCCGGCGCATGCCTTTTGGGCGCCCGATATTTTGGCGGAATCCGAATTCATCTTGCCTTAGGCCGCCGGAAAATCAGATGAAATCCGGGCGTCCGTGCGCAGCGCGGGATTGGATTGCGCGATCTTTGGGGGCGAACGCGACGACCCGCTAGAACGGCTTCACCACGACCAGAATCACGATCGCGATGAGAAACAGCGCGGGCACTTCATTGAAGATGCGCAGCCAGCGGCTCGATCGCGTGATGGAATCGTTGGCGAAATCGCGGACGAGGCGCGCAAGGACGGCCTGATACCAGAACAATCCGCCGACCAGCGCGAGCTTTGCGATGAGCCAGCCTTGCCGCAAATAGCCATCGCTCGCGTGCGCGAACCAGATCAACGTTGCGACGCCGAACACCACCGTCAGCATGCTGCCGAGCCGCGTCATTCCGAGCAGCCGCCGCTCCATGATCTTGAGTCGCTCGCGCACCACGGGCTCGGTCGCCTCGGAGTGATAGACGAGGAGCCGCGGCAGATAGAAAAGACCGGCGAACCAGGTCACCACCGCGAAAATGTGGAATGCCTTCAGCCAAAGCATGTCGGGAACCGTTCGATGGGCGAGCCGGGATGGTAGCCGCTTGACGCTGTCGGCGGGCGGCGCTTATAAGCCTCGACCGCGCCTTTGCGCGTCCCCGTATCCCGCATGCCGCGCATTCCGCCGTCTCTGGTTGTCCGTTCGCACGATCCCGCGCGCGAACGTCGCGGGCAGATGCTGGCCGGCGCAATCTGGCTCGTATCGCTCGTCGTCGTCGCGGCGATCACGGCGGCAATCGTCTCGTTCGGTTTCGAGAGCACCAGCCGCTCGCACGGCGCCGCGCTCGATCGCGATACCGAAGCGCTGAAAGCGCGCATCGCAATGCTAGAACGTTCCGAGCAGGTCGCCAAGGCAGCGGTCGGCGAGCTCCAGCAGTCCTTGCGCGATCGCGAGGAGGAAATCGAATCGTTGCGCTCCGACCTCGCGTTCTACGGACGCCTGGTTGGCGGCGGCAAAAGCGAGGGCCTCGCGGTGCACGTGCTCAAGGTCCGCCGCGTCGGCGATTCGCAGGCGTGGAACTTCATCGCCACGCTGACGCAGAACTTCAAGCGCGGGCAGGATACCCACGGGCACGTCACGCTCGGTCTCGAAGGCGTGCAGAATGGAAAACTGGCCACGCTGGACTGGGCGGCGTTGAGCCAGGGGCAAAATCCTTCCGGTATCGAGTACGGCTTCAAATATTTTCAGCAGGTGAGCGGTACCATCATGCTACCGGGGGACTTCCAGGCGAACCGCGTTCGTGTCCACGCCGACGGCGACGCCGGCCACATCGAACAGGATTTCGCCTGGAGCGACGCGATCAAGGGCGAGGAGGGCGACGATGTTCGGAAATAACAAGCGCAATGGGAACGGCGTCGCTGTTGCGGCGATCACGACGCTGATCGCCGAAGGCACGGTGATCCGCGGCGACGTGCAGTTCACCGGCGGCCTTCACCTGGACGGCAGCATCGAGGGAGCGATCAGCGCCGACGGCGCCGACGCGGTGCTGACGCTTTCGGACAAGGGACGCGTCACCGGCGAGATCCGCGCATCGAACGCGGTCATCAACGGCATGGTCAGCGGCGATATCGTCGTTGCCGAACGGCTCGAGCTCGCGAGCAGCGCCCGCATCGAGGGCAACGTGTATTACAAGGTGCTGGAGATGGCAGCGGGCGCGCAGATCAACGGCAAGATGGTCTATCAGGCGGACGTGCCGCGACAGCTGCCGCGGCCTGACGCCGCGGGCGCCGAGGCTTGAAAGCAGCCGTGCCGGCACGATGTTGTGCCGCACAGCTCCTCTTTTCGAAACGATCCGATGACTGAAACCGCAACACCGACCTATCTCGATTCCGCCGACGCGCCGTTGGTCTTCACCGACGCCGCGGCGGACAAGGTGCGCGAACTCATCGCCGAGGAAGGCAATCCGGAGCTGAAGCTGCGCGTCTATATTTCGGGCGGCGGCTGCTCCGGATTCCAGTACGGCTTCACGTTCGACGAAGCGCGCGCAGAGGATGATTTCGCAGTCGACAAGTCCGGCGTCACGCTCTTGGTCGATCCGCTGAGCCTGCAATATCTTGCCGGCGCCGAGATCGACTATTCGGAATCGCTGACCGGTGCGCAATTCGTGATCCGCAATCCGAATGCGAAGACGACCTGCGGCTGCGGATCGTCGTTCTCGATCTGAGCCGCGGCGCTCGATCGGGGCACGCCGGTGCGCAACGCCGCCGGCTGCTAAAATAGGGCGACGCGAACTGCAACGTGCGCAGCACGGCGCCGGCCCGAAGGCATGAATCCCCGATCCCGCTTTCCAGAAAACGTATTCGCCGGCCTCTTGCTCGACCGCAACGCCGAGCAGCGCGACGACGTCGATTGGATTGCGGCGCAGCTGGCCGATCCTCGCGCGCGCTTCGTACTTCTCGGTGCCGAAGGTCACGCGCTCGCGCAGCGCGACGTCGATGCGTTGCGCGTCATCGCCGCCGCTGAGCGCACGGCATTGCTGCCGACCGCAATGCCGAGCTATCTCGGCGCGGACGAGGCGGGGCCGTTTTTCGCGCTCAGCGCCGAAAGCAAGGACGCCGCGCGAATCGCAGCAGAACTCGGCGGCGATTTCATCGATCTGCGCAGTGCGGGCGTGCGCCTCAAGGCGTTCGAGGCGGGCCTCTTCGCGTATGCGCGTGGGCTCTCGCACTGGCAATCGCGCACGCGATTCTGTTCCGTGTGCGGTGCGCCGGTCGTCGTGGTGACCGCCGGACACCGCGCGCGCTGCACGAATCCCGATTGCGCGATCGAGCATTTTCCGCGCGTCGATCCCGCGATGATCGTGATCGTCTCTTACGGCGACGCGTGTCTGCTCGGCCGCCAGGCGACCTGGCCCGAACGGCGCTATTCGACGCTCGCCGGCTTCGTCGAACCCGGCGAATCGCTCGAAGACACCGTGCGTCGTGAAGTGTTCGAGGAAGCCGGCGTACGCGTCGGCGAATGCGCGTACCACTCATCGCAGCCGTGGCCGTTTCCGGCTTCGCTGATGGTCGGTTTCACGGCCGAAGCGCTCGATCCCACGATTCGCCTCGGCGGCGAGCTCGCCGAAGCGCGCTGGTTCACGGCCGACGATATCGTGACCGGCCTCGCCGAGCGCACGCTTGGCCTTTCCCCGCCGGTTTCGGTCTCGTTCCGGTTGATCGAGCACTGGATGCGAGAGAAGGCCGGTATCGAGTTGCGCGCACTGGTCGAAACGCCGCACTAGCGCGGCAGCTTTGCGTACCCGGCGTCCGCCGTCCGAACGATCGGTAAATCTACGGATGCCGCGGTCTGGCCGGCTGGCTAAGATCGAATCGACTCTCAAGCCGATGTGTCTCATGCAGGCTTCCGAAAAAGATGCCGGCACGATCCAGGCGCTGCTCAAGCGTCTCAATGAGCAACGCCTGCCGCGCGCGGTCGCGCTGCACGACAAGGTCAATCGCGGCGAGAAGCTCGAGGATCATGACGTCGAGTTCCTGAAATCCGTATTCGAGGACGCCGAGCAGGCACGCAGCCTCGCCGCCAAGAATCCCGAATTCGAATCGCTGGTGACCCGCCTCATCAGTCTCTACGCCGACATCACGCGCAAGGCGCTCGAAAACGAGCAGAAATCCTGAGGGCAGTGCGATGAAGAAGAAAGGCAAAACCGGTGCGCATGCCGCATCGGCAAAAGGCGAACCGCTCAAGCGCAAGGACTACGACGCGGAGCTCAGGCGACTTCACGCCGAGCTCGTCAAGTTGCAGCTCTGGGTAGTGCACAAAGGGCTCAGGGTCTGCGTCGTGTTCGAAGGACGCGACGGCGCCGGCAAAGGCGGCACGATCAAGGCGATCACCGAGCGCGTCAGCCCGCGCGTGTTCCGCGTCATCGCGCTGCCCGCGCCGACCGATCGCGAAAAAAGCCAGATGTACCTGCAGCGCTACATGCCGTACCTGCCGGCAGCGGGTGAAGTCGTGATCTTCGATCGAAGCTGGTACAACCGTGCGGGCGTCGAACGCGTCATGGGCTTCTGCGACGACGAGCAGGTGGAAAAATTCCTCAAGATGACTCCGCCGGTCGAGAAGGCGATCATCGATTCTGGGGTCATCCTGCTCAAGTACTGGCTCGAAGTCAGCGAGGAACAGCAGACGCAGCGCCTCGCGGACCGCATCGACGACGACCGCAAGATCTGGAAGCTGTCGCCGATGGATCTGAAGTCCTACAGCCGCTGGTACGACTACTCTCGCGCGCGCGACGACATGTTTGCCGCCACCGACACCAGCTTCGCGCCATGGTACGTCGCGCGTACCGACGACACGCGGCGCGCGCGACTCAACATCATCGCGCACCTGCTGTCGCAGATTCCGTACAAGAGCTTGCCGCGCAAGAAAATCAAGCTGCCGAAGCGACAGGCGCGCGGCAGCTATCGCGCGCCGACTCACCCGTTCAAGTTCATCAAGGACGTTTACTGACCCAGGGCGGCTTGCCTTGATGCTCAGCACGGGCTGACGCGCATTCGATCGCAGGCCTGCGCCCTGCGTGATATCGCGAGCTGCGGTTACAATCGCCAGAACTACCGCTGCGAATCGGAGTCATGGCGAAGACCCTTCTGGCGATCGTGCTCGTGCTTGCAGTTTCGCGCGCGCTGCCTGACTTGGCGCGCCTGCGCGATTTTTCGTGGCTCCGAGTGTGGCTGGCGCGCTGGCACGGCGACGGCGCCGAAGCGGAGCGTCCGGTGCTGCTGCTGCCGGCGCTGGTGTTCGCGCTGTGCGCGCTGATCCAGACCGTGCTCGATCACGTACTGTTTGGTCTCCCGTTGTTCGCGTTCGCGGTGATCGTGCTGTTTTTCTGCTGGGGTCCGCGCGAGCTCGAGGCGGACATCGAATCGGTGCTGAAAGCGCCCGATCGCGATCAGCGTCTTGCCGCGGCGCAGGCGCTGCGTCCGGATCCGGCCGAGCACACGCTGCCACTCGAATCGACCGCGCTGGTCGAAGCTACCTTCATTTCGGCGCTGTCGCGCTGGTTCGGCGTGATCTTCTGGTTCGTGCTGCTGGGTCCGGCCGGCGCGCTCGCCTATCGCATGATCCAGCTCATCGCGCGCAACGCCGCGTTCGCCGACGGACTCGACGCGCCTCAGCACGACCTGCTCGAACGCACGGCGCGCATTCTCGACTGGGCGCCCGCGCATCTGATGGCGCTGACGCTCGCGCTGGTTTCCGATTTCGATTCCGTGCTGCACACCTGGCGCGCGTATCACAGCGCGCACGGGCAGGGATATTTCACGCTCGATCTCGGTTTTCTCCGCGCCCTCGCGCGGGCCGGAATCGATGCCGATGTCGTCGCGGGCGACGGCTACGCAACGGACATCAACGATCCGCTCGCCGAACTTGCGGACGCGCGGCGCGCATTGCGGCGCATATTGATGACATGGCTCGCGGTGCTGGCACTCCTCGTGCTGGCCGGATTCGTCGCCTAGCGGCACATTCGCCTGGACAAGATAATGTGCGCGACGTTCACGCCGCGCGCCGGCGGCTGACGAAGAAGCCGTTGAATGTGAGCCGGCCGCGCGTCGGATCGTTGCTGAGGCGCTTGGGATCGGGAATATCGCCCGAGTGCAGCATGCTGCCGTCGTAGAAGATCAGCCGATTGAAGCGGGCTTCGACGCCGCCGATCCTCGTGAAGTACGCGTTCGAGTCGCCGATATAGCCGGGCTCGATGCCCCAGCGTTCCGCGAATGCCGCGTTCGAAAGCTGCGTCGTATCGGCGAAGAGCCGCGCGATTTCGTCGGTCGGTCGTGCGGGCGTGTAGAAACTCGTTCCGCCGAGTGCGGGATCCTTGAACAGATACAACACCGAAGCCTGGATGCTCTGCGTGGCATCGAGTCCGGACCGATCCGTGTGGCACAGCCATTGGTACGGCCGCAATTTTTCCGGCGGCAGCGTCACCATCGACAGCCGGCAGTGCATCTTGACCAGACGTCGCGCGTCGAAGAATTGGCGGATGTGCGCAACGAAAAAATCCTCGAGCGCTTTCTGGATCGTCGCCGGCGTCATCAGGAAATCGCCCGGATACGCATTGAAATCGACGATGCGGAATTCCTCGCGCCGCGCCGCGGCCCACTCGACGAACGCGGAAGGATCGAGCAGCGCGTCGTCGATCACATGGCACACCTGGCCGTTCGCGAGCTCCAAATGCTCGATCTTCGGGCGTGGATTGAACGGGGCATCCGCGAGCATCGCTGTCGCACTTCCGGAGGACATTCCCCGATGAAACCACAAACGCGAGGTACCGCGACTGCGATCCTATAAGTCAAAGATATTTGACATGAAGTCTGAAATACAATACATTCTGTCGCGAAACTTAGACAGGCAGGAGACTTCATATGTCATTTCGCGAAAAAACAGCCTGGATCTCGATGCTTTCGATGGCCGGGATCTACGGCTTCTACTTCTGGTCGGTCATGAAGGCCGGTCCGCAGCAAGGCGATCTTCACTTCGGCGGCCTGCTCGAAACGATCATCGCGCTCGTCGTCGTGCAGGTGCTCCTCACCATCGCAGTAGCCGTCTTCAATCCCAAGGACGCGCAGGCTCCGCGCGACGAGCGCGAGAAGCTCATCGAGCTCAAGTCCACGCGCATCGCTTATGCCGGGCTCGCGTCAGGCATCGCGCTTGCGTGTTTCTTCGCGGCGTTCAATCCGCCGATCCTCTTCAACGCGAATGCGCTCTTGTTCATTCTCGTGACAGCCGAGATCATGCGCTCCGCGTGTCAGGTCATCCAGCATCGGCGCGCCGCCTGACATGGCCACGATCCGCAACGAAATCAGGCGACTTCGCTTCGAGCACGGCGAGATGACGCAACAGGCGCTTGCCGAAAAAATCGGCGTCACGCGGCAGACGGTGAACGCGATCGAGCAGGGCAAATATTCGCCTTCGCTCGAAGCCGCGTTCCGGATTGCGGCCGTGTTCGGCCAGCCGCTCGAAAGCGTGTTCCACTATTCGAAGGATTGATGCGCGGACGTGCGCGCAATTCACGAGGTTCACGAATCGCGTCCGGTCCCGAGCGGCGTCATGAGCTCGGAATGTTTCTAGTGACGCACGATGCGAAGCGCGGCCTGTCGGTTCTGCAGAAAACGCCGGATCGCTTCGTCGCGCTCAAGACCGATCGCCATGTCGTAGGCACGATGCGCGTCATCGACCGCGCCGGTGCGTGACAGAAGTTCCGCGCGCGCCGCCCAATAAGGCTGGTAGTCGCCGAGCCGCGCATCGGCGGTGTCGTCGGGCATCGTTTCGAGTGCCGCTTCGGCACCGCGCAATTCCGCAATCGCAAGCGCGCGATTGATCGCAACGACCGGTGAGCGAGTGAGCTCGAACAGCGCATCGTAAAACTGCACGATCGCTGTCCAGTCGGGATGGCCGCTGCGTCGTCCGGCAATGTGGGCGGACTGCAACGCCGCTTCGAGTTGATAGCGGCCAATTGCGCCCAAGGTGCTCGCACGCCGCAGCAACGCTTCGGCCTCATTGATCATCGATGCATCCCACAACGTGGCCGTCTGCTCGGCGAGCGGAATGAATTCGCCACGCGTATCGCGTCGCGCGCTTCGGCGCGCTTGCGCATAGAGCACGAGCGCGAGCAGACCCAGCGTTTCGGCTTCTTCGGGCATCAGCTCGGCGGCGAGCCGAACCAGGAACATCGCTTCATCCGCAAAATCACGGCGCGCGGCGTCTGTGCCGGCGGGGTCCGTCCAGCCTTCGGTGAACGTTGCATAGAGCGCATCCAGCACGGCGTCAAGTCGCGCCGGAAGTTCCTCGCACGTGGGCACGCGAAACGGAATGCCAGCCTGACGGATTTTCTGCTTCGCGCGCACGAGCCGCTTGCCCATCGCGGCCGGCGACATCAGAAAAGCCGATGCGATCGCTTTCGCATCGAGCCCGAGCACCACTTGCAGCATCAACGGCGCGCGAATGCCCGCGTCGATGGCCGGATGCGCGCACGCGAACATCAATGCGAGGCGCTGATCCGGAATCTCGGTTTCTTCGGCTGCCGCATCGAGACCTTGCGCGACTGCGCGCAAATCGTCCGCAGCCAACTCGCTGACGCGACGATGGCGTGCGCCATCGATCATGCGTCGACGGGCGACGGTCAAGAGCCACGCTTCCGGATTCGTGGGACGCCCTTTCACCGGCCACTCCGCAAGCGCTGCGGCGAAGGCTTCGGACAAGGCATCTTCTGCGGCCGCGACATCGTGCGTGCGCGCCGCGAGAAACGCGACGAGTTTTCCGTAACTCCGGCGCGCGATCGCATCCGCTGCGATGCGCGCCTGCTCGTCGCCGTTTCCCGCGGTCATGCGTCCGCGTCCTTGCCTACATCATCTGCCAGACGGGCCGTACTTCGACCGTGCCGTGGCTGGCGCCCGGACAGCGCGCGGCCCACGACAACGCCGCATCGAGGTCCGGCACGTCGATCAGGAAATAACCGCCGAGCTGTTCCTTCGAATCCGCGTAAGGTCCGTCCAGCACCTGCGACTTGCCGTCGACGACGCGAACCGTCGTCGCGGAAGCGCCGGATTGCAGCCGGTTCGAGCCCTTCAACACGCCTTCCTTGGTCAACGCCTGCGCATAGGCCCCGTAGGCCGCCGCCGCTTGTTCCTGCTGTTCCTTCGTCAGTTTCGACCAACCGCCTTCGTTCGCGTAGAGCATCAAGAGATATTGCATGGGAGTCTCCGGGTCACTGGGATCTGGGCGACATGCGCCGCCGATACGATGACGTTCGAGGCGGAGCCATTTGGACACCGATTCGGAAGAACCATTTGCCGATGGCTGCCGAGTTGATGCCTCGAATATACGCGCTGTCGTAAACAATCCAACGCCGCGGGGGACATATCACCCACGGCTCGACGGAACATTCGCCCAGCTCGCGGCTGGCGCGCGGCTACAGGCGATAGTGCACGCGCACGAGCTGCGCGGCGTGTCTCAATTTTCATTCGAGCAGCGTTCTTCGCGGGGCAGTCTCGCATCTGGAACAAGCGCGACGCGCGCTGCACGCAAACCGCTCGCAGCGGATCGTTCCATTTCCGCATGAAGGACAATGTATGTTCAAACGCTCGCTTGTATTGCTCTATGGTGTCGTGTGCTACGTGGCTTTCCTGGTCGCATTTCTCTATGCGATTGGATTCGTCAGTAACTTTCTCGTACCGCATTCGATCGATTCCGTTCCCGATGGCGATTTCATCGGCAGCCTTCTCACCGATCTCGCATTGCTGACGATCTTCGCGATCCAGCACAGCGTGATGGCGCGGCCCGCGTTCAAACGCTGGTGGACGCGTTTCATTCCGGAAGTCGCCGAGCGCAGCACGTATGTACTCGCAGCGAGCCTCGCGCTGATTCTCCTCTACGCCTACTGGCGACCGCTCGGCGGCATCGTCTGGAATGTCGACGGCCCTGTCTCGGCCGCGATGTTGTATGGACTCTGCGCGTTCGGCTTCTTGCTCGTGCTGGTGTCGACGTTCCTGATCAACCATTTCGATCTGTTCGGGTTGCGCCAGGTGTGGCTCTATTTCATCGGCAAACCTTATCGACCGATCGGCTTTCGCACGCCGGGCCCGTATCGAATGATCCGCCATCCGCTCTACGCCGGGTTTCTCTTCGCGTTCTGGGCGACGCCGGTCATGTCGATCGCGCATCTCGTGTTCGCGATCGCAACGACCGTCTACATCCTCGTCGCGATCCAGCTCGAGGAGCACGACCTCGTCGCAAGCCTTGGCGAGGCGTATCGCGACTATCGCAAGCATGTGCCGATGCTGATTCCTTTCGCGGGCACGCGTGCCTCGCGCGTGGCCGAAGCGACATCGGCGATCAAGCACTAAGCGCTGAGTAGTGTTCCCGCCGGGGCCTCGGCTCGCCTGCGATGGATTGCAGGTGGGCTGGGGCCTTCTTCGTGTTGTAGCGTGCTTGCTCGACGCACGCGAACGCACGGTGATGGCTAGTCGAAGCCGCGCGCAGGAAGGTGGACGACGCGTTTCCAGGCATTGCGCAACCATTGGGTTGCTTTTTGGCGCGGGTAACGGCACAATGCCTACACGCAACCATTAGGTTGCTCTACGGAGCCTCGCCATGAACCACCACCAGCAAAACCTCATCATCAACGCCACCCCGGCCGCGGTGTACGCGGCGCTCACCACGCCCGCGGGCCTCAGCGGCTGGTGGACGGAGGATTGCGATGTGCCGACCGAAGTCGGAAGCACGATCCATTTTCGCTTCGGGCCCCATTACAAGGACATGCGCATCGAGCATTTGGAACCGTCGCGCGAGGTGCGTTGGTATTGCACGCGCGCGCACATCGCGGTGGGCAATCTGACGCGCTCGGATGAATGGGTCGGTACGGAGATCGTGTTCCGCCTGATGCCGGACGGGGAGGGGCGCACGCGCGTTCACTTCGAACATATCGGTCTCGT
>DASYJJ010000464.1:0-1792 GCA_035996605.1 Rhodanobacteraceae bacterium | reverse complement strand
ACTTCGAGATCGTGGTTGCCGTCCATCAGCACTTCGGGTTCGACCATCGGCACGATGCCAGCCTCCTGGCAAAGCGCCGCATAGCGCGCGAGCGCGTGCGAATTCGCTTCGATGCAAGTGCCGCTCGGGGTGTCTTCGCCTATCGTGATCACCGCGCGCCACTTGGCGAACTTCGCGCCGAGCCGCGCGTATTCGTTGAGACGCTCGCGCAAACCGTCGAGACCTTCCGTGACGAGCTCGCCCGGAAAACCGGCAAGCGGCATCGGGCCGCGATCGACCTTGATTCCGGGAAGAATTCCAGCATCGAGCATGATCTTGGTGAACGGCACGCCGGCCTTGGTCGACTGACGGATCGTCTCGTCGTACAGGATCGCGCCGGAGATGTGTTCGCTGAGCCTTGGCGTCGTCAACAGCATCTCGCGGTACGCACGGCGGTTCTCTTCGGTGTTCGGCACGCCGACCGTGTCGAAACGCTTCTTGATCGTCGAATTGGATTCATCGATGGCGATGATCCCTTTGCCCGGCGCGACCATCGCCTGGGCAATGCTTTCAAGCTCTTCGATGCTCATTTGCAGACTCCATAAAAAAGAAAATTCGACCCGGCTGCGGATTGGCGCGGCCTGGCTCGGAAGATTTTCAAGGGGGCGCGATTATAGGCCGTTTCGACCGCTGCTGCCGGCCTGGACGCTGAATGTTGCAAACGCGCCGGGGCGACGCCTCAGCGGTCTTTCCAGTCCAGCTTGTCGATGACGCATTGCTTCATCACCGCGGTCCGAGCGGCCGGGTCGGCAGGCAGGTTGAAAGGGAAAATCAGCCAGCTGAAGACCCGATCCTTCCCCGCGTTGTGTGCGGTCGCCTCGAAGTGGAGCCCTGCGGCGACGCTCTTGGCAACCTTGCCGAGATCGCCTTCGGGCACCACGCGCTGCACCTTGATGTTGCTGGTCGTGCCGTTCTTCTCGATCACAAACGAAACGGCGGCGCAGCCCGGCTGATTCATGTTGCGCCCGAAGTTCGGCACATCCGCATCGACCGACGTGTTGGTCATGACCCAGTATTTTTCGAGCTGCTCGGACGCGATCACGCGCGGCGGTGTCTGATCCATCGACTGGGCGACGGCGAGGCTCGAAACGGCGACTAGAACGGATGTCGACAACGCATATTTGCGCATGGCGGATGCGAACCTCGAGGCGGTTTCGTCAGTCTAGCAGCGTCGATGGCGCGATCCTTTCAGGGTGAATCGGCCGAATCGCTTTCGACCAGCGATGCCGGCGGCGGCAGGCCCTGCTCGCGCAGGCGTCGCACCCATCCCGTCAGACCTCGCGCGCCGAAGGCGAGCCCGATTCCGATCACGATCTTCGCGACTACGGCGACCAATCTGGCGACGTCCTGCGCGCGCAGCGCCGCGTACGCGGGTTCGCTTTGACGCATCGTCACCAGCAGACGCAGGCCGATTTCGATCAGCCCGAAGATTCCGCTGAAGGCGAAATACACACCGAGCACGCACAGCGCGATGTACTGGATTTCCGCGGCGTCCAGCGGGCTTTCGAACACTTGCTTGCTGGCCTGACCCGCGGCAAGCCGCGCGAGCAATCCGGGATAGATCCAGAGGATCGCGGCGAGGCCGAAGAAGGCGCCGTAGAAACCAATCATTGCGTTGTCGAACTCGGCCGGATTGTGGCTGTTGCGAAGACTCTCCAACGCCAGTGGCAGGCCGATCAACGTTTCGACCGCGATAAGCAAAGCGCCAAGTCGGACCACGATGCACAGGATGCTGTACAGCGACGTACGCATG
>DASYJJ010000463.1:0-5037 GCA_035996605.1 Rhodanobacteraceae bacterium | reverse complement strand
CTTCATCGTTCGGTGCGGCAACGAAGGCGATACGGTGGGCGTCCACGGAATTCCCCGATAACTCGGCCAGAGCTTAGCAGGCGCGCGCCGCACACAGGCGAGAAGCGCGTGGCGGCGCGCGGCGATTTGTGCGGAAAACGCCGCGCATACACCGATCCGGGCGACGGATCGCTGTCCCCTCTAATCCGATTTGCGCCGCGCAGAGCTGTGCGGGTCTTCGTACAGGCGCGCAGGATCGCCGAACACCGCCCCGATCACGCGCTCGGGCCAGACTTCGAAATAGGTCAGCACCAGCGCCATCAGCGGTACGAGCACGAACGCGAGTCCGTGCGAAACCATCATGAACATGACCACGGCGCGGATCACCAGCAGATACATGTCCCAGCGCGCGCGCTGCTTGAGCTCGGGCTCGGGCAACGTGTCGTAGCCAACCTGAAACGCTTTCCAGAAATGCGTGACGACGATGATCGCCATGCTGATCCAGAGCGGACGCGAGCTCATGAGCTGGTTCCTGAGCTCATCGCTGAGCAGAAAATCGTGCAGCATCATCAGGAGCACCCAGTACGGAAGGCCGAGGATCGCGACGAGGAACACCCAGGTCACACTGCCGAGCACGACGAGCTTGAGCGGGCCTGACGTCTTGCCATAGCTCTCGCGCGCCGCGCGCGGAATCAACGCGGCGATGATCGCGGCGACGCCGACGATGCCGTCGAACCAATAGTTGAAGACCACGACGGAAGCCGGCCAGCCGAACGCGTAGACGCCGGCAACGGGGATGAGGTTACGCACCAGTACGAGCCACGCGTCGCGGCGCGAAGCAAACTCGCGCAAATGTTGCGACAGCGGCGGGAGCGCAAGCTGGCGCGACGAGACCGAACCCATATCCCCCTCCCAGAGGATCGAGATCGCTATTCTAGCGCCTCAAGCAGCTTTCGCGCCCGCCTGCACCAGCTGAGCGAGCCGGCGCAGCGCGACCGACGCGATCGGGTAATCCACCGTCTGCGTGCGGATTTCGGCCAGCATGCCCAGTGTGAACTTGAGCGCGGGATCGTCGCGCTCGAGCCACGCCGCGACCGGATGCGCAGCGCCGTGCGGAGCATTCGCGAGAATCTGCGCGGCCAGCGCGCGATGCTGCGCAGCGAGCTCGTCGCGCAGCGACCCGCGAGCCTGCGCGTGCCAGCGGCTTTCGACCGGAAGATTCTCGATCTGCCGGCGCAGTGCGTCGATTTCGAGCGCCTGTCCAAGCTCGAAGAAGATCGACGCCACGCGTTCCACCGGCTGGCTGCTTTCGCGCGCGACTTCGACGATGTCGAGCGCCGCTCCCAGCACCGGAACCGTGGCGAGGCGCGCCGCCAGCGCTTCGGGAATCTCCAAACCCTGCCACTTTTCGACGTCCACGTCGTAGTCGGCGCGGCCAGTCGGCGTCAGAACACGAGGCAGCGCGGAGCGGAGTTCCGTCACGCCGGGGGCGTAACGCGCGACGACGCTCGCGATGTCGAGAGCGACGCCGCGATGGTTGAGCAGCCAGCGCGTCAGGTTGCGCAAGAGATCCCAGATCTTGAGGAGCGCATCGACCTGTACGGCTTCGACGACGTTTCCATCGAGCGCTTCGATTTCCGCCCACAGCGAGCGCGCATCGATGATCTCGCGCACGGCCGAATAGGCTTTTGCGATCGCCGCCGGCGGTTGGCCGGTGTCTTCCTGCATGCGCAGCGTGAACGTTGCGCCCATGCGATTGATCATCGAGTTGGTCACCGCGGTCGCGATGATTTCACGCTTCAGGCGATGACGCTGCATGTGCACGGCATATTTTTCCTGCAGCGGCAGCGGGAAATAACGCGCGAGTTCCTTCGAAAGGTACGGATCTTCGGGCACGTCCGAGTCGAGCAGCTGCTGGTAGAGCTTGATCTTCGCGTAGGAAAGCAGGATCGAAAGCTCCGGGCGCGTCAAACCCTGATGGCGCGTCTTGCGCTCGTTGAGCTCGGCGTCGGAAGGCAGCGATTCGATCTGGCGATCGAGCAGCCCTTCGGCTTCGAGCACCCGAATGAAATGCGCCTTCGAGCCGAGACGGTGCACCGAAAGATGCTCCATCACGGTAATCGCCTGGTTCTGACGGTAGTTGTCAGACAACACGAGTCGCGCGACTTCATCGGTCATCGCCGCGAGCAGCGTGTTGCGCTGCTCGACGGTGAGCTCAGAGCGCTGCACGGCGTCGTTGAGCAGGATCTTGATGTTGACTTCATGATCCGACGTGTCGACGCCGGCCGAGTTGTCGATGAAGTCGGTATTCAGCAGCACGCGATGATGCGCGGCTTCGATGCGGCCCTTTTGCGTCAGTCCGAGATTGCCGCCCTCGCCAACGATCTTGCAGCGCAGGTCCTTGCCGTTGACGCGCAACGCGTTGTTCGCGCGATCGCCGGCGTCCGCGTTCGATTCGCTCTCGGCCTTGACATACGTGCCGATGCCGCCGTTCCAGAGCAGATCGACCGGCGCTTTCAAGATCGCGTTCAAAAGTGCTGTCGGCGTCATCGACGCCGTGCTTTCGTCGATGCCGAGCGCGCGGCAGGCTTCGGGCGAGACCGGAATCGATTTCGCCGTGCGCGCGAACACGCCGCCGCCTTTCGAGATCAATTTCGAATCGTAATCCGCCCACGACGAGCGCGGCAGTGCAAACATGCGCTCGCGTTCCTTCAACGACGCGGCGGTGTCGGGATCGGGATCGATGAACACGTGGCGATGATCGAACGCTGCGATAAGGCGGATGTGCCTCGACAGCAACATGCCGTTGCCGAACACGTCGCCGGACATGTCGCCGATGCCGACGCACGTGAAGTCCTGGGTCTGGCAATCGCGACCGAGTGCGCGGAAATGGCGCTTCACCGATTCCCACGCGCCCTTCGCGGTAATGCCCATCTTCTTGTGGTCGTACCCGGCCGAGCCGCCGGATGCGAACGCATCACCGAGCCAGTAACCGTGCTCGGCACTGACCGCGTTGGCGATGTCGGAGAACGTCGCCGTTCCCTTGTCGGCGGCGACGACGAGATACGGATCGTCCGCGTCGTGGCGCACGACGTCAGCGGGATGCGCGACTTTGCCTTCGACAAGGTTGTCGGTGATGTCGAGCAATCCGTTGATGAACATGCGGTAGCAGGCGATGCCTTCGGCCAGCACCGCATCGCGTTCGCCGGATGCCGGCGGACGCTTGACGAAGAATCCGCCCTTCGAACCGACCGGCACGATCACCGTGTTCTTGACCATCTGCGCCTTGACGAGACCGAGCACTTCGGTTCGAAAATCCTCGCGACGATCGGACCAGCGCAGGCCACCACGCGCAACCGGACCGAAGCGCAAGTGCACGCCTTCCACGCGCGCGCTGTAGACGAATATCTCTCGATACGGCCGCGGCTTCGGCAAATCCGGCACCTTGGACGAATCGAATTTGAAACTGAAGTACTCGTGCGAAATGCCGTTGCGCGTCCCGCGCCTCTCCGTCTGGAAATAATTCGTGCGCAGCGTTGCGCCGATCACGGCGAGATACGCGCGCAGGATGCGGTCCTCGTCGAGGCTCGCGACCTGCTCGAGCAGGACCTTGATCGAGGCGATGATCAACGCGATCTGCTGCGTGCGCGGGGCGCTCCGCGCGGCGGTCAGATCTTCGACGAAACGCGGATGCGCCTTGATGACTTCGGGCGGCACCAGCGCCTGCAGTTCCTTTCCGAGCCGTTCCCTGGCCGTCTCGTTGGACGCCTTGCCGGCGTTTTCACGCTGCGGATCAAAACCCGCTTCGAAGAGTTCCACGAGCAGACCCGCAGCCGCCGGATAGCGGTTGAGCGTGTCTTCCATGTAGGTTTGCGAAAATGGCACGCCGGTCTGCAAGAGATATTTGCAGTAGCCGCGCAACACGCTCACCTGGCGCCAGTCGAGCTGTGCGCCAAGGATCAGCTTGTTGAACGCGTCGTTCTCGGCAACTCCGCGCCAGATCTGCTCGAACGCGGTCTGGAACATCTCGCGGACCTGCTCGATATCGAACTCGCAGCGCAGCGCGGGCTGCACTTCGATGTCCTGGATGTAGAGCCTGCCGCCTTCGGCATCGATCTCGTAAAGATGCTCGGTCAGCACCTTCAGACCCATGTTCTCGAGCAGTGGAATCACTTCCGACAGCGCGATGTCGCCGCCGAGCCGGAACACTTTGAAATGCAGCGTGTCGGCCTTGCGGCGCGAGCGATAGAGGTTCAAGCGGATGTCGTCCGCATCGCGCAGGCTCGCGGCCATTTCGACGTCGGCCGCGGCGATGTGCGGCGTGACTTCTTCAATGTAGCCGGCCGGTAGCGCGCGGCCGAAACGCGCGGCGAGCTTGAGACCTTTCTCCTCGCCGTGTTTTTGCACGAGCGTGTCACGAAGCTCGTCATGCCAGTTGCGCACGATCTGCGCGATCTTGCTCTCGAGCTCGCCGACGTCGTAGGTTGCCTTGTCGCCCGGTTTCGGCCGCACGATCAGGTGCAGGTTCGCCAGCGGCGATTCGCCGACCTGAATCGAGGAATCGATCCGCTCGCCGTGCAGCGCGCGCTTCAGCGTTGCTTCCACGCGCTCGCGGACTTCGGAACTGAATCGATCGCGCGGCAAATAGACCAGACACGAATAGAAGCGCCCGTACTTGTCGCGACGAACGAAGAGCCGGGTCCTCGCGCGTTCCTGCAGCGCAAGGATTCCGATCGCGGTCGTGTAGAGCTCGTCGTCCGTGCACTGGAACAGCTCGTCGCGCGGCAACGTTTCCAGAATGTGGCGCAGCGCCTTTCCCGAATGCGAATCGCGGCGGAAACCGGCGCGCTGCAAGACCGCTTCGACCTTGCGCCGCACCAGCGGCACGTCCTGCGGCCGGCGCATGTACGCGCCCGAGGTGAACAGACCGAGAAAACGCTCTTCGGCGACCGGCACGCCGTTCGTATCGAACGCAAGCACGCCGATGTAATCCATATAGCCCGGACGATGCACACTCGCGCGCGCATTGGTCTTGGTCAGGATGATCGCGTCCATCGA
>DASYJJ010000462.1:0-3691 GCA_035996605.1 Rhodanobacteraceae bacterium | reverse complement strand
CTCCGGTGACCATTTCGGTGACCGGCCAACGGAATGAATCATGGGCATCAAGTGCGGCATCGTCGGACTGCCGAATGTCGGCAAGTCGACGCTCTTCAATGCGCTGACCAACGCGGGCATCGCTGCGGCGAATTTCCCCTTTTGCACGATCGACCCGAACATCGGTGTGGTGCCGGTTCCCGATCCGCGCCTGCAGGCGCTCGCTGCGATCGTCAAGCCGCAGAAGATCATTCCCACATCGATCGAATTCGTCGATATCGCAGGCCTCGTCGCCGGCGCGTCGAAGGGTGAAGGCCTCGGCAACAAGTTCCTCGCGCACATCCGCGAAGTCGACGCGATCGCGCACGTCGTGCGCTGCTTCGAGCATCCGGACATCGTGCACGTGGCCGGCAAGATCGATCCGATCTCCGACATCGAGACAATCGACACCGAGCTCGCGCTCGCCGATCTCGAATCGGTCGACAAGGCGCTGAATCGCGTCGAGCGCGCCGCGAAGGCGAACGACAAGGAAGCGATCGCGCGACGTCCCGGCTTGCAGAAGGTCCGCGACGTGCTCAACCAAGGCCGTCCGGCGAGATCGGCGGATCTCGACGACGACGAGAAAGCGCTCCTGCGCGATCTGTTTCTGCTCACGCTGAAACCGTTGATGTACATCGCCAATGTCAAGGAAGACGGCTTCGAGAACAATCCGTATCTGGACAAGGTACGCGAGCGCGCGGCGAGCGAAGGCGCCGAGGTCGTACCCGTCTGCGCAGCGATCGAGGAAGAGCTCGCGCAACTCGAGGATGCCGATCGCGGCGCGTTTCTCGCCGACATGGGCCTCGATGAGCCCGGCCTCAATCGCGTGATTCGCGCGGGTTACAAACTCTTGGGTCTGCAGACGTATTTCACGGCGGGCGAAAAGGAAGTCCGCGCGTGGACCGTGAAGCGCGGCTCGACCGCGCCGCAGGCCGCCGGCGTGATCCACACCGATTTCGAGCGCGGGTTCATTCGCGCCGAAACGGTCGCCTACAACGATTACATCAAGTACGTCGGTGAATCCGGCGCGCGAGATGCGGGCCGGCTCCGGCTCGAAGGCAAGGACTACATCGTCAAGGAAGGCGACGTGCTGCACTTCCGCTTCAACGTCTAGAGATGTCGGCGGGAGTCCTGTTTCGCCGTGGTTTTCCGTATTGGGTATCCGCTGTCGGCCGGCCTGCGTCGCAGGCGCGGCGCGATAGGGCGGCCGCACGGGCGGCTCATCCGATGGAGAACCTCCGATGCGTTTCCTTTTCATCTGCCTGTTGATCGTCGCCGCGGCAGCGGTGCATCCCGGCACGCGCGCCAAAGCGGACGCGCCTTCTGCGACATCCGTTGCCGCGACGCGTCGTGCCGAGCTCGATGTGCTCAAGCTCGAGGAAGGCGTCTGGGACGCTGCGATCGAGTTTCCATCGGAAACGCCGGGCGGCGCGCCAACCAAGGCGAGCGGGGTGCAGACCAACACGTTCGTGACCGGCAACGGATGGATCAAGAACGATTTCATGGTCGATGCGAAGTACGGCGGTCACGGCACCTGGGGATACGACGCCGAGAAGGGCAAGTACTCCGGTATCTGGGTCGACACAAACCAGGATTACATCCGCGTCGATGAAGGTACGTTCGACAAGACAACGCAAACGATGACGTGGTGGTCGGAATTGCGTCAGCCCAAGCCGTATCCGACCGTCAAATACCGCATGACCGAGACTTTCAACGGCGACACCCGCGTACTGACGATGACAGCGGTCAACGCGAAGAGCGGCAAGGAATTGCCGCTTGGGAAGATCGTGTTCACGCGGCGGCACTAGGCAGATTTCCGGTGCCGCAGATTGCGCATCGCGACGACGAACACCGGAGCCGGTGCAAAAAGGCCGGAACGTTTCTCGATCGAGTTGACCTCACTCGTGCGCGGAGCAAGACTCGCCCATGCCGCACCGCTGCGGCGTCGGCGAACAGCGAGGCGCAACCATGGCCACCAAGAAAACGCGTCGGTCGCAATCATCGCGCGCGGCAAAAAAGCCGGTACGACGCAAGACGGCGGTAAAAAAGACGACGGCGGCGAAGAAACCCGCGTCCAAGAAACCCGCGTCGAAGAAGCCCGCGGCAAGGAAGCCCGCATCGCCAGCATCGCGCACACGCAAACCGGCCAAGGCGGAGCCGAAGGCGCGTCGGGCCAAGAGCGCGAAGCCAAGCGGCCGTGCCGCAAGGAAGGCCGCGGCATCCAGTGCGCGCACCGTTCGGCGCGCGTCGCCAAAAGCCAAACCGACGCGTGCGGCACCGAAGGCAACGGCGCGACGCGCACCTGGCCAGCCGCCGGTTGATGTCTCGCTGTTTCCATGCGGCGATGCCGCTGTCCGCGCGGCGACCGGAAAGACGTGGAACGAATGGCTGGCCCTTCTCGATGCGGCCGGTGCCGCGAAGCAGGCTTTCGATCATCAGCGCATCTGGGAGCTCGCGATGCAGGCGTTGCCGGAATCTGCCGGCTGGTGGGGGCAGATGGTCAGCGTCGGCTACGAGCGCGTGCGCGGCCTTCGCGAGAAAAATCAGGGTTCCGCCGGCGCATTTCAGTCGACGTCATCGAAGACATTCGCGGTGCCGCTGTTCGCCGCGTTCGCGGCGTGGGCGGACGAGAGCCTGCGCGGCGACTGGCTCGATGCGCCGGGGCTCAATTTCACCAAGCAAAACGTCGGCAGGAACATCCGCGCGCGCTGGCCGGACGGCACGCTGCTCGACATTCGATTCACGGACGCCGGCCCCGACAAATGCCAGGTCGTCGTCGACACGATGAAACTCACCGATGCCGACGCGGTGCAGAGAGCCAAAGCATTCTGGCAAGCGCAACTCGAACGCTTGCAGGGATATCTGCGCGCATAGCCGTCGTCGGTCGACGAGCGCCGTATCGGCGCGGCTTGGATGCGGCTAGACGCCCTCGAAGCCGTCCCTAAAGATGACGTCGTTCGGCGCCGCAGGGTCGAGATCGAGCATCGCGGTGTTGTTGGTCGTATCCGGATCGGTCGCCGGCGGTGCGACGACCGCGGTGGCGGAATTCGTCAGCGTGCCTGTGGTGCCGGCGGCGACGATGCCATCGACGGTGTAAACCACCTGCGATCCCGCCGGGAGCGCCACGTTCGCGGCGATCGTGCCGCCGCCGCTCGGTGCGCAACTCGCGCCGCCGCTCGCGACGCAGGTCCATGTCACGCCCGTGTACGCGGGCGGGAATGCGTCCACGACCGTCGTGCTGCTTGCCGCCGCAGGGCCTGAATTGCTGACGGCGACCGTGTACGTCAGCGCGTCGCCCGCGGTGTATTCCGGCGCGTCGGCGCTCATTGCGACGCTGACATCGGCATCGGTCGAAGTGTTTTGGCAATCGACGACGGCGCGGATGACCCAGTCGCCGTTGACGCCGAGTGTCGTATTCGAAAACCACATGAAATTTGCGCCGCCGAGAAACGCGTAGATCGCGTTTCGGTTCGGCTCGATGCCGTCGAGGTCGTTGACCACGCTCGGGCCCTGCGACGGATCGGGTGCTTCGGCGAAGGTCAGCGCGACGATGAACGTTTCGCTCTGCACGACCGGTACGATCAGCGGGATCGTGTTGTTCTCGTCGAGATAGCGGTATTCGTTGAGAACGCCATCGGTGAGCACGGGACCGTCGATTTCCTGCGCGAGGACG
>DASYJJ010000461.1:0-1797 GCA_035996605.1 Rhodanobacteraceae bacterium | reverse complement strand
CAGCCGAACGAAGGTTCGCGCTCGGTGCGTGCAAGAGTTTGTTGGTCAGCGTGTTGGCGAGAAACGCGAGGACTTCGTCGACCGGCCGCCCGCGCGCCAGGAGTGCCTGCGCCTTGGCCAGCACTTCGTCGCGATCGGCTTCGGCATGACGGCGCAGCGCGCCGATCGGATTGTGCAGATCGAGCGCGCGCCACCAGCCCATGAAATGCTCGACCGAAAGTTCGATCATCGCTTCGGCGTCGCGCGCGGCTTCGCGGCGCCCGCGCAGGTTTTCGTCGATGACCTCGCGCAGGTCGTCGATCGTGTAGAGGAACACGTCTTCGATCGAAGCCACGCCGGGATCGATGTCGCGAGGCACTGCGATGTCGACCAGAAACATCGGCTTGCGGCGGCGGCGTGCGATCGCGGCGGCAACCGTTTCGCGATCCAGCACAGGCTCGCGGCTCGCCGTCGAAGAGATAACGACGTCGGCCTCTGCAAGATGTTTGGGCAAATCGCCGAGTGTGATCGCGTAGCCGCCGAACCGGCCGGCCAGCACTTGTGCGTTTTCGAGCGTGCGGTTGGCGACGATGAGCCGCCGCACGTGCGCTTCGGTCAGATGTCGCGCGGCGAGCTCGATGGTTTCGCCGGCGCCGATCAGCAGCACGCTCGCCTGGCTCAAGTCGGCGAACACGCGCTCGGCAAGACGCACGGCGGTGAACGCGACCGACACGGGATTTGCGCCAATGCGCGTGTCCGAGCGCACGCGCTTGGCGACGGCGAAAGTATTCTGGAAGAGGCGCTCAAGCGGGGCGCGCAATGTCTGCGCGCCGCGGGCGAGGGCGTAGGCGTCTTTCACCTGGCCGAGAATCTGCGGTTCGCCGAGCACCATCGATTCGAGCCCGGTCGCGACGCGAAAGAGGTGCCGCACGGCATCGGCTTCGGCGTGCAGGTAAAGGAACTCGCCGAGGCGTTCGCCGGTCAACTGGTGATGGCGCTGCAGCCACTCGGCGGGCGCGGCTTCGCTGCCGCCTTCGACGGTGCAGTAGAGCTCGGTGCGGTTGCAGGTCGAAAGGATCGCCGCTTCGCGTACGCCGGGTTGCGCCGTCAGTGCGGCGAGTGCCAACGCGGTGTCCTCCGGCGCGAAGGCGACCCGCTCGCGGAACGCGATCGGAGCGGTGAGATGGTTGAGTCCTACTGCGACGAGCGCCATGTGGATCGATGATCAGCGCGAATCGCGCGCGATCGCAAAGGTGCGCGATAAGGGCGGATCGGCGTGAACGGGATGAAGGACGGTCATCGAGGCAATCGGCTAAGCTAGTCGTGGCGCGCTTTCCAGCGGCCGGCGCGCCGCCCGCGTCGGGCGAATGCGCAATCCCTGCCGCGGTCGCCGCGAATTCTGCGGGCGCATACGTGCAATATCAAGCAAGCGCAATCTCAAGCAAGACAAGGCGTTGCATGCGATTCCACGCCGCATTCGGTATTTCCGTGCGCGCCATCGGCGGTTGCGCGTCGGCGCTGCTGCTCGGCGCGGCGCTGGCCGGATGCGCGAGCGCACCCACGAGCGCCCCCGCGTCGGCGGCTTCGGTGGCATCCGTCAAGCCGCTGCCGGCGGACGCGGACCTGCTGGCATCGTTGCTGGCCGCGCAATTCGCGTTGCAGGACAACGATCTCAAAGGCGGGGCCGAGGGTTTCGCAAAAGCGGCGAGCTTGTCCAGAGACCCTGACGTCGCCGAAGAGGCAACGCGACTCGCACTTACGACAAAGGATTGGGCACTCGCACGCACTTCGCTCGCGCGCTGGCACGCGCTCGCGCCC
>DASYJJ010000460.1:0-6234 GCA_035996605.1 Rhodanobacteraceae bacterium | reverse complement strand
GAATCCCGAATCTCCAATCCCGAATCCCGCTCGCGAAGCAGACGGCGCCCGCATGGGCGGCGCGTTGGCCCAGCGCAATGCGAATCAGTTCGCGTAACGCAGATCGACATACGCTGGCGAATCGGCGCGGCCCGCGGCGAGCTTCGGCCACGCATCGAGGAAACGCTTCAATCGTTCGCGTGGCTGATCGCGGCCGACTTCGATGTCCGCGCCGTTGGCGAGCGTCAGTTTCCAGCCGCCGCGCGGCGACAGCGCGATTGCGGTCACGATCAAGCCGCTGCCCGAAAATTCCTTGAGACAGTCGGCATGGAAACGGATCACGTCGTCGAGCCGATCGTCCGGCCCCGACAATTCGGGCAAGCCTTGCAAGCCTTCTGCGCCTGCGACGCTGAAAACCTTGCCGTGTCGATTGATCAGCCGATCGGCGCCCCAACGCGCATACGGCTGCTGCTCGTAGACCGTGAGCTCGATCGCGTCCGGCCAGTGCTTGCGCGCTTCGGCGTGTTCGACCCACGGCAGCTTGGCGACGGCTGCGCGTACATCGGCAAGATCGATCGCGAAAAATCCTTCGCCAAGATGCGGTGCGACGGCCGCGCGAATCTGCTCAGCACTGACATGATTGAACTCCGCGCGCACGTCGAGCTTCGTCACCGGCCAGCGATCACTCGCGAACCAGCCGTTGAGCACGCCGACGATCGGCAGCGCGACGAGCGTGATCGCGATGCCCCACGCGATGAGCTTGAGGAGAAACGAGCCCCTCATGCCGTGCCTCCTTGCGAAAGGCGAGGTTCGAATCCCGGCTCCTTCTCGAAACTCGTCTCGAGAATCCGCCAGCACAAAGTTTCGAAATCGATCCCGACGGCTTTCGCCGCCTTCGGCACCAGCGAGTGACTCGTCATGCCGGGCGCGGTATTGGCTTCGAGCAACCAGTTGCGACCCTGCCGGTCGCGCATG
The DNA here is from genome assembly GCA_035996605.1 of Rhodanobacteraceae bacterium. GTDB lineage: Bacteria > Pseudomonadota > Gammaproteobacteria > Xanthomonadales > Rhodanobacteraceae > Dokdonella_A. The sequence goes on along the minus strand of DASYJJ010000460.1, from coordinate 5,280 downwards.
ACGTCGACGCGGCCCCAACCGGCGCACGCGAGCGCATCGAACGCAGCGAGCGCGACGCCGCGCAATTCGCGTTCGACGTCGCCTTCGAGGCCGGGACAAACGTATTGCGTGTCCTCGGCGACGTACTTCGCGTGGTAGTCGTAGAACGAACCCTTGGGAACGATGCGGATCGACGGCAGCGCCTCGCGATCCAGCACCGCAACCGTCAACTCATCGCCCTCGATCAACTTCTCGACGAGCAGATCACCCGGATAACTCGCGGCAAGTTCAACCGCGGCATCAAGATCGGCGTCGCGGAATACGCGCGTGATGCCGACGCTGGATCCTTCACTCGCTGGCTTCACGATGACCGGCAATCCGATCTTCGCGGCGGCCGCGTGAACGTCGTCGCCTTTGCGCAGTGGAACGAATTGCGGCGTCGGCAGACCCTGCGCAAGCCATACCCACTTGCTGCGCACCTTGTCCATGGAGAGCGCCGAGCCGAGCACTCCCGAGCCGGTGTACGGCACGCGCAGCGACTCGAGCGCGCCCTGCAGCACGCCGTCTTCGCCGCCGCCGTGCTGTCCATGCAAAATATTGAACACGCGCGCGTAATGGCCCGCGCGAAGCGCATCCAGCAAGGCCGGAATGCCATCGACCGGATGCGCATCGACACCTTTTGCACGCAGCGCCCCAAGAACGTTGCGACCGGAATCGAGCGACACGTCGCGCTCGGCGGACTGTCCGCCCATGACCACCGCGACGCGACCGAACTGTTTGGCGTCGGCGATTTTCATGCGGCACTCCGCAATTGGCCACGCGCCGCGATCTCGTTGGCCGCGGCGCCGATGTCGCCGGCGCCAAGCAGCAGCAGAAGATCGCCGTCGCGAAGCAGCGGCGGCAGTGCCTGGCGCAGGTCGCGCGGATGTTCCACAAGCACGGGATCGACCTTGCCGCGTGCGCGCACCGCGCGCGCGAGCGCGCGCCCGTCCGCGTTCGCTATTGGTGCTTCGCCGGCCGGATAGACTTCCGTCAGCACGAGCACGTCGGCTTCGGCAAGCACGTTGGCGAAGTCGTCGAGGAGATCGCGCGTGCGTGTGTAGCGATGCGGCTGGAATGCGACGACCAGACGTCTGGACGGCCAACCGTTCCGCGCCGCCGCAAACACCGCCGCGAGCTCGCGCGGATGATGGCCGTAGTCGTCGACCAGCATCGCCGTGCCCTTGTCGAGCGCGATTTCGCCGCGCAGCTGGAAGCGCCGGCCAACGCCGCGAAATTTCTCGAGCGCTTGCTGCATCGATTCGGGGGGCACGCCGAGCTGCCAGCCGACGGCGCACGCAGCCAGCGCATTCAAGACGTTGTGCGCGCCCGGCAAGTTCAGCACGATCGGCAGCGAAGGAGCGCCATCGGGAAAGTGCAGCGTGAAACGCGTGCGCTCGGCATCGGCGCGAATGTCGCTGGCGCGAAGATCGGCAGCGGGCGCGATGCCGTAGGTCAACATGCGCCGGTGCGTTTCGCGGGCGAGGTCGGCGACTTCGGGATCGTCGATGCACAAGACCGCGACGCCGTAAAACGGCAGGCGATGCAGGAAATCCGCGAACGCCTTGCGCACGCGATCGAAATCGCCGTCGTAGTTTTCCAGATGATCGGCATCGATGTTGGTGACGACCGCGATCACCGGCGACAGCAGCAGGAACGAGCCATCCGATTCGTCCGCTTCGGCGACGAGATATTCGCCGGTGCCAAGCCGCGCGTGCGCGCCGGCGGCGATGAGCTGGCCGCCGATCACGAAGGTCGGATCGAGCCCCGCTTCGGCGAGCACGCTCGCGGTCAAGCTCGTCGTGGTTGTCTTGCCGTGTGTGCCGGCAACGGCGATGCCGCGGCGGAATCGCATCAACTCGCCGAGCATTTCCGCGCGTGGCACGACCGGAATGCGTCGCGCGCGCGCGGCGACGACTTCGGGATTGTCCGGCTTGATCGCGCTCGAGACGACGAGCACGTCGATCTCGGAAACATTCGCTGCGTCGTGGCCGCGAGAGATGCGCGCGCCGAGACCGGCGAGACGCTTGGTCGCCGCGTTTTCGGCCTTGTCCGAACCCGACACCGAATAGCCGAGATTGCACAGCACTTCGGCAATTCCGCTCATGCCAACGCCGCCGATGCCGACGAAATGCACGCGGCGGAAATCCTGCATGATGTCGCCGTGCTGCTTGAGGCGGGCCGGCGTCACGCGGCGACCTCGAGGCAGGCATCGGCAATGCGCTTGCCCGCAAAAGGTTTCGCGAGCGTGCGCGCGGCGTCGGCCATCTGGACGAGCTTGGCGCGATCGCCGATTTCCTCGAACGCAGCGCCAAGGCGCTTGACGAAATCGTCGCCTTCGACAACGAGTCGCGCACCGCCGGCGGCGACCATCGCCTCGGCATTCTTCGTCTGGTGATCGTCGACCGCGTGCGGATACGGCACCAGAATCGCCGGCACACCTGCCGCCGCGAGCTCGGCAAGCGTCAAAGCGCCGGAGCGGCAGATGACGAGATCGGACCACGCGTACGCAGCGGCCATGTCGTCCTCGAACGGTACGACGTCGGCTTCGATGTTCGCGCGCATGTACGCGTTGCGCGCCTGCTCGAAATGTTTCGCGCCGCACTGGTGACGCACATCGACCGCGAGTCGCGCACCGCGACGGCGCAGAACTTCGGGCAACGCCGAATTGAGACTCTGCGCGCCCTGGCTTCCGCCGAGCACGAGCAAGCGCAGCGGTCCTTCGCGACCCGCATAGCGCACCAGCGGCGACGGCAATGCGGCAATCGACGCACGCACCGGATTTCCAACCCACTCGCCGCCCGGAAATGCATCCGCAAAACCGGTCAGCACGCGCCGCGCGAAACGCGCGAGGAGGCGATTCGTCACACCCGGAATGCGGTTCTGCTCGTGCACGACCAGCGGCACACGCGCGAGCCATGCGGCAATTCCACCCGGCGCTGCCGCGTAGCCGCCCATCGAAAGAACGCTGCGGGGCGCGTGGCGCTTCAGCACGCCCCACGCCGAAGCCGTCGCATGCAGGAGACGCAGCGGCGCGAATACTTTCGTTGCGATCCCCTTGCCGCGAACGCCTCCGATCGGCAGCACTTCGAGCCGAAGGCCATGTTGCGGAACGAGCCGCGCTTCGAGGCCGCCCTTGCCGCCGAGCCAGATCACCGGAGTCTTGCGTGCTTTGAGCTCGTCGGCGACGGCAAGACCCGGAAAAATATGTCCGCCAGTGCCGCCGGCCATGATCAACACGGGTTTGATCACGGCATGCTCCATGGCGAGCGCATCGCTCATCGACGCACCTCGGCGATCAGGCGTTCCGGCACTGCCTGCAGTGCCGCATTTTCGGCGCGCGCCACTTCGTAGCTGACGCGAACCAGAAGGCCTATCGCGGCGCACGTCATCATGACGCTCGATCCGCCCGAGCTGATCAGCGGCAGCGTCAGACCTTTGGTCGGCAACACGCCGAGATTCACGCCGATCGACACCAACGCCTGCAGCGCGATCGTCAGCGAAATGCCGAACGCGCAATAGCCGGCGAAACGCTGACCGCGCTCGACTGCGCGCAGGCCGATCGAGAAACCGCGGCCGATCAGCCATCCGAACAGCGCAAGCACGAGCACGATGCCGGCGAAGCCAAGCTCTTCGGCGATCACCGCCAGAATGAAATCCGTGTGCGCCTCGGGCAGATAGAAAAGTTTCTGCACCGATCCGCCGAGGCCGACGCCGAGCCATTCGCCGCGGCCGATCGCGATCAATGCCTGTGTCAGTTGGAATCCGTCCTTGAACGGATCGGCCCACGGATCAAGAAACGATGTGAGTCGCTTGACGCGATAGTCCTGGCTGAATGCCGCCCAGGCGAGCGCCGGAATCGCAAGCGTGCCGAGCGCGGCGAGATTCGAGAACCGCGCGCCGCCGAGCCAGACCATGCCGAGCGTCACGGCGATCAGAAGCGCCGCGGAACCGAAATCGGGTTGCACCAGCAACATCACGGCAATCAGCAACGCGATTCCCAGCGGTTTGATCACGCCAAAGAAACTGCCCTGCACTTTCTCGCGATGCCGCACGAGATAGCTGGCGAGATAGACGATCAGGAACAGCTTCATCGCCTCGACGGACTGAAAACCGGAAATGCCGAGATGGATCCAGCGCCGCGCGCCGTTGACGCGCAAACCGATTCCGGGCACGAACACCAGCAGGAGCAGTGCAAAACCAACCATCAGGAACAGCACCGCATGACGCTCGAGCCACGCGAGCTCGATGCGCGCGATGACGATGCACGCAACGACGCCGAGACCGAGGAAAACAAGATGTCGCGCGAGATAGTAGAAAGGTCCGACGTGCAGACCGTCGGCGACCGCGATCGAGCTTGACGCCACCATCACCACGCCGACGCTGGCCAACGCCACGGCGGCGAGGATCAGGCCGAGATCGTAGTGACCTTTCGGCTCGCCGCGTCGCGTGGCCTGGGATTCTTCATCGTTGAGATGGAACAGCAGCATCAGGGCACCCTGCCGATCGATTCATCGGCCCCAGGCTGCTGGCCGACGTCCCTCGCCCGCGCAGCGGGAGAGGCGGGGACCGTCTGCAGGGCAGACGGTGGCGTGAGGGCATGTGCGCGAAGGCCTGCGTTCTTCATCACCGCACCTTCAACGTCGCGAGGCCAATCAACACCAGCACGACGCTGATGATCCAGAAACGCACGATCACTCTGGGCTCGGGCCAGCCCTTGAGCTCGAAGTGGTGATGGATCGGCGCCATGCGGAAGATGCGCCGGCCGGTGAGCTTGAAACTCGCCACCTGCAGCATCACCGACGCCGTTTCCATCACGAACACGCCGCCCATGATCAGGAGCACGACTTCCTGTCGCACGATCACCGCGATGCAGCCGAGCGCCGCGCCGATCGCGAGCGCGCCAATGTCGCCCATGAACACCTGCGCGGGATAGGTGTTGAACCAGAGAAAACCGAGTCCCGCGCCGGCGAGCGCGCTGCAAAAAATCGCAAGCTCGCCCGCGCCGGGAATCGCAGGAATTCCGAGGTATTCGGAGAACACCTTGTTGCCGGCAAGATAGGCGAACACGCCGAGCGCGGTCGCGACGAGCACGCTCGGCATGATCGCCAAACCGTCGAGTCCGTCGGTAAGGTTCACCGCGTTGGAGAAGCCGACGATGATGAAGTAGACGATCAGCACGAACGCACAACCGTAGAGCCACAGCACGACCGGGCCGCTCGCGGCCTCAGGCCCTAGCGGCCAGAACGCGACCTTGATCAA
>DASYJJ010000459.1:0-14253 GCA_035996605.1 Rhodanobacteraceae bacterium | reverse complement strand
GATCTCGAACGTTCGTGAGCTCCTGCCGGTGCTCGAAGGTGTCGCCAAGGCCGGCAAGCCGCTCTTGATCGTCGCCGAGGAAGTCGAAGGCGAAGCGCTCGCGACGCTCGTCGTCAACACGATCCGCGGCATCGTCAAGGTTGCCGCCGTCAAGGCGCCGGGCTTCGGCGATCGTCGCAAGGCGATGCTCGAAGACATGGCGATCCTGACCGGTGGCCAGGTCATCTCCGAGGAAGTCGGCCTGCAGCTCGAGAAGGCGACCCTGAAGGATCTCGGCCGCACCAAGAAGGTCGTGATCTCCAAGGAGAACACAACGCTGATCGACGGCGCGGGCGAAGCGGCCAATATCCAGTCGCGCATCAAGCAGATCAAGGCGCAGATCGAGGAGACCAGCTCGGACTACGACCGCGAGAAGCTGCAGGAGCGCGTGGCGAAGCTCGCCGGCGGTGTTGCGGTGATCAAGGTTGGCGCCGCGACCGAAGTCGAGATGAAGGAAAAGAAGGCGCGCGTTGAAGACGCGCTGCACGCCACCCGTGCGGCCGTCGAAGAAGGCGTGGTCCCGGGCGGCGGCGTTGCGTTGATCCGCTCGCTGGTTGGTCTGGCCAAGCTCAAGGGCGACAACGAAGACCAGAACCACGGCATCCAGATCGCCAAGCGCGCGATGGAAGCGCCGCTGCGCGAGATCGTCGCGAATGCCGGCGAAGAGCCTTCCGTGATCCTCAACAAGGTCGCCGACGGCAAGGGCAACTTCGGCTACAACGCGGCGACGGGCGAGTACGGCGACATGGTCGAGCTCGGCATCCTCGATCCGACCAAGGTCACGCGCACCGCTCTGCAGAACGCGGCTTCGATCGCAGGTCTCATGATCACGACCGAAGCGATGGTTGCCGAGGCGCCGAAGAAAGAAGAGGCGCACAACCATGGCGGCGGTGGTGGTGGCATGGGCGGAATGGGCGGCATGGATTTCTGATCGCGCCAAGAAGCAAAAAACCCTCTCCCGCTCGCGGGAGAGGGCAGGGCGAGGAGAAACCTTGCTCGACACGCCACGAAAAAGCCCTGCAGCGATGCGGGGTTTTTTCCTTTTCTGATTCCGTCATCGCATGTAAGCCGATCACGAATTGCCACGTCGTTGGCGCTGCTGTCTGCTTACGACGATGAAGCCAGAACAAAACCGCTCTTCTTGATAGGGATTCTCGTTGCTGACCCGCGCGCGCGTTACTTCACAGACGATGCGTTGCGGTGCGTGTCGCTGACGTCCTCACGCGCGATGCGTTTGAGCGCATCGACGACCTCGGGCTCGAGACTCGGCCTCGTCCGCTCGGCCGCAAGTGCACTCTCGGCTGCGTTGTGCGCCTCCTCGAAGCGTTGCGCGCGATCCAGCGCACGCGCTTTCAGCGCCAGAATGGCCGCTCCGAGTGCTCCGCGCGGAAACAGCGCCATGTATTTCGGCTCGATGTCGAGCACCTCACGCAGCGCCTCGTCGTCCCGGTGCAACTCGAAGAGTCCGAACGCGCGCCAGAAACGCATGCCCAGTTGTGACTGGATCAGTCCTGCTTTGGTGTTGGCGTAGATGCTCAACGCGCGTTCGGCCGTGGCGATCGCCTGCTCGTATCGATGCTCGGCCGTCTCGACCGCCACGCGCGCATCGAGGACGTAGGCGTAACCGGTGGCCTCTTCGCCGCCGATCGCGAGCTGGAGTTTTGTCGCCTCTTCGATATCACGCTCCGCATCCGCGAACCGTTTTTCCGCCGCATACGCGCGAGCGCGCAGCGCGAGCAGCCGCCCGCATACCTGGTCGTTCTTCGAAGCCTTGCGGCAGGTAACGATGCCCTGCGTAAACCACGTGACCGCGTCAGCATCGTTGCCTTGGGCGTGACGCAATTTCCCCATGGCCGCAATCGCATACAGCGTGCGATGGTCATCTTCGGGAAGGACTGCGCGATGCATCTCGAGCGAACGCGTGACGTAGGGCTCGGCCTCGTCGGCGCGACCCTGCGCGATCAGGAACGTGCCGTAACCTTCCAGATCCCACGCGGTCTGCAGATTCGCCCTGTCGAAAAACCGGTCGGCGAGAACGATGCTCTGCTTGTATGAAGATTCCGCGCGCGCCATATCTCCGCGCGCTTCGGCACTGAGGGCGACGTTGTAATAAAGCTCGATCATGTCGCGCAACGCCGGGTCGCCAAGCTTGTGCCACAGCGCGAGCGCGGCATCGGCACGCGCGGTTCCTTCCTCGAATCGCTGCGTGTCGATCAGATTGCTGGCTTCACGGATCTCGGCCGCCAGGAGCGTTCCGGTGGAAATGCGCGGGTCCGACTCGGCGAGAATGCGTGTCTGGCGTAGTAATGCGAGGCCTTCTTCCTCGTTGCCGGGATTCGCGATGGCTTCGCCGAGCATCATCAGCGCATTGATGGCCGTTTCGTCGTGCCGCGCAAGCAGTCCGTCGCGCAATGGACCCAGTAGCCTCACGGCGTCGTTCTGACGATCGCTGCTGAGATAAATGTCTGCTCGGGTGAGTACCGCATCCCAGCCCTCCGCATCGCGCGGCGGGAGCGATGGGTGGACAATCGAATCGCGTTCGTCGAGCAGGTTGATCGCAAGGTCGAAAGAGCCGACGCTTCCTGCGACTTTCGCGAGCGTCAGCAGCAGGTCCGCGCGCGATGCATCCGGAAGCGACGCGCGTGTGCGCAGCAATGTCGTTGCGCTCTTGATGATGTCGTCGACGCTCGGCCGCCTGTCCTTCGGAACGCTGGTTTCGGCGGAGGTGAAAACAGAAACGAGGAAGTCGCGCACCAGGTTCGCGCGTTCGGCTTCCTGTCGCGCCACGCGCGCCTGCCAAAGCACGATCCCGAGCGTGATCAGCGCGGCGACGAGCGATGCGATCGTGATCGCGACACCGCCCTTGTGGCGCTTCACGAATTTCTGCGCTCGATACCAGCCTGAGGGCTGATGTGCCGCCACCGGCCGCCCTTCGAGCAGGCGCTCGATGTCGTCGGCGAGTGCTCCCGCCGATGCGTAGCGGCGCGCGGGATCCTCGTCGATCGCTTTCAAGACGATATTGTCGAGATCGCCACGAATTTGTCGCCGTGTGATGTTCGGTGTGGCCGGAAGCACGCCGGGCTCCGAAGCCGCGCCGATCTGGCTCGAAGGCGTGCGGCCGCTCTGATCGTTCACGCGCTCGCCGGTCACGAGCTCACCGAGCAGCACGCCGAGCGCGTAGACATCGGTCGCGGTCGTGATCAGGCCACCATCCCGTTGCTCGGGCGCCGCATAGGCGGGCGTGAACGCGGGCAGGCGCGTTTGCGTCTCGTCATCCGCGTCGAGCAGCTTGGCGATGCCGAAATCGAGCAGCTTGACCTCGCCGTCGGTCGTGACCAGCACATTCGTCGGCTTCAGATCCCGGTGCACGATCAGCGCACGATGCGCGGCCTCGACCGCGCGGCAACTGCGCAGGAACAGCATCAGGCGCGAACGCAAATCCAGCCGGTGCGCGCGCACGTAGTCGGTGATCGGCACGCCGTCCACAGCCTCGAGTGCGATGTAAGCGAGCCCGGTTTCGGTGACGCCGCCTTCGATCAGGTGCGCGATGTTTGGATGCCTCAGTTGCGCAAGCGCGCGCCGCTCACGACGGAACTGGCGCTTGGCATCGGGCGAATGCCAGCCGCGACGCAGCACCTTGAGCGCGACGATCTGGCGCACGCCATCGACCGTGCGTTCGGCGCGGAAAACGGTGGACGATCCGCCTTCGCCGAGCACGTCCGTCAGCACGAACGCGCCAATGAGAGTGCCGGGACCGATGCCCGGAAGATCCTCGTCGCCGAGCGCGCGATCGAGTTCTTCGGCGCTGACTTCGGGCACTGCGCCGCCGGGCGCGCTGCGTGCTTCGAGCATGACCTGAAGCCGCACCCGGTCGACCGGATCGACATCGTGCGCAGCGAAGAATTCCGCGCGCGCGTCCGACGCCAGGTCGACTACGGCATCGAACAATTCGCGCAGGGAGAGGATTTTTGCGGACACGCGGCGCGATCCCGACGGTTCTTGTCGTTGTTGCTTTGTCCTAACGCGGGCTGGCGGCGGTTTGTGCCATCAGCCGAGATCGGTCTTGAGATAGGCGTGCGCAAACTCCCAGTCGCGGTCGGCCGTGCGCTTGGAAATTCCCAGGGCGGCGGCTGTTTCTTCCGACGTGAGCCCGGCGAAGTAGCGCAATTCGACCACGCGCGCCGAACGCGCATCGATCTTTTCGAGACGATCGAGCGCGCCATCCAGCGCAATCGCCTGTTCGGCGCCTTCGAGCACGAGGCGCTCGTTGTTGCCGGTCAGCGTGACCCGCACCCAGTCGCCTCCGGCGCGCCGGCTCAGATGATCGCGCGCACGGTCGCTCAAGAGATGGCGCATCGCGCGCGCGGCGTAGGTGAAGAACTGCGAAGGATGCTCGAACGAGAGATCGCCCTCGCGACTCATGCGCAGGTAAAGGTCATGCACGACCGACGTCGTTTCGAGCGTGACGGAGCGCTGGTTCGGACGGATGCGGCGGCGCGCCATCGTCTTCAGGCGCTCGTAGACCGCGCCGAACAGCGCATCGGCTGTCTGCGGCTCGCCCTTCGCCTGCGTGGTCGTGTTCGCGCCTGCTTGCGCCATGGTCGTCCCCGAAACGAGTGTACGCCTCCGCACGGCGGCCGCGCAGGGATCGCCGGCGCACATTTGCGGGCGAATCGGCGCTCAAAATTGCGGATCTCGTTGGATGCGGGCAAACCCGGCACGCGCTAGGCTAGCGGCGGGGATGTCAGGCGAGGGGAATCACGTGGCCCGCAATTCGATGGCGGATGTGCTGCGGCGTGCCGCAGCGATCGCGCGGTGTGCGCGCGTTTCGGGTGCGCCTCTGGATGAGATCCTCGAGCGCGAGCGCGAAATGCGCGTCGATCGTGCGCGGCGTCGCTTCCTGCAACAGTCGGCGATTGCTTCGACCTCGCTCTTGCTCGGCGCGTGCATGCCCGCGTCGCGCCGCGCGGACGGCGGCGACGAGGTCGTCGTCGTTGGCGCCGGCATCGCCGGATTGACTTGCGCCTATCGTTTGCGGCAAGCCGGCGTCGCGGTGCGCGTCTACGAAGCGCAGGAGCGCATCGGCGGGCGCATGTTCAGCCTGCGCAATCATTTCGCCGATGACCAGGTTTGCGAGCTCGGCGGTGAGCTGATCGACACAGGCCACGTACGCATCCGCGCGCTCGCAGCCGAGCTCGGCCTGATGCTCGACGATCTTTCCGCCGATCCGACCGCGGCATTCGGCGATGTCTGGTTCTCGGGCGGACGCCGTTACAGCGAAGCCGAAATCCTGCGCGAGTTCGCGCCGCTGGCCGCCGCGATCGCGCGCGATGCCGAAACGCTTCCGGACGAGCAGATCACCTATGCCCATCCGGCTGGCACCGAAGCGCTCGATCGCGAATCGATGACGCACTGGCTCGATCGCAACGGCGCGTCGGGCTGGCTGCGCAAGCTGATCGAGGTTGCTTATACGACTGAAATGGGACTCGAATGCGAGGAACAGTCCGCGCTCAATTTCCTGACCTTCATCGATCACGGCACCGAGCAATTCCGTATTTTCGGCGCGAGCGACGAGCGTTTCCACGTGCGCGGCGGCAACGATCAGATTCCGCAGCGGCTCGGAGCTGCGCTCGGCGCATCGATCACGACCGGTTGCGTGCTTGAAGCGCTGCGCCGCAATGCGGACGGCCGCTACGTGCTGAGTTTCAAGCGCGGCATGGGCGCGTTGGAAGTGCGTGCGCGCCGCGTCGTGCTGGCTACGCCATTCACGACACTGCGTCGCGTCCACATCGACCTCGACATGCCGCCGGCAAAACGTCGCGCGATCGCCGACCTTCGCTACGGCACGAATGCGAAGCTCATGATCGGATTCAACGAGCGCGTCTGGCGCACGCGCGATCGCTCGAGCGGCAGCACGTACAGCGATTTGCCGCTGCAGACGACCTGGGAAACCAGCCGGATGCAGCCGGGCAACGCGGGAATCCTTACGAATTTCGTCGGTGGCCGGCACGGTATCGAGATCGGCGAAGGCACGCCGAAAATGCAGGCCGACGCCGCCGCGGCAGAACTCGACGCGATCATTCCGAACATCTCGGCCGCGCGCGCGAACAGCCGCGAAGCACGCTTCCACTGGCCGAGTTTTCCGTGGACGCTCGGCAGCTATGCGTGCTTCACGCCCGGCCAGTGGACGACGATCCGCGGCGCGATCGGCGAGCGCGTCGGCGATCTCCATTTCGCCGGCGAGCATTGCGCGTTCGACAACCAGGGTTTCATGGAAGGCGGTGCCGAAACCGGCGAATGGGCCGCGGCCGCGATCCTCGGAACGAAGTCGGCTGCGGCGGCTTGATTCGTCCCGTATTCAGCACCGCAGTTCACGCGATGCGACGCGGCAGCGCAAACGACTCCTGAGCCGTCGAATCTTACGGTGTGGCGAGCTGGTGGCGCAGCGCGGCAGCGCTCTTGCGCGACGAATGGTCCGGCGGCAGTTCGCCGAACGCAGCGTCGGCCGCATCGAGCTGGGTCAATGCCTCGGGTTTCTGTTTCTGCGCCAGCGTTTGCGCGAGTGCGAGATGCAACTCGCCGATCGCGTACTGCGAAGGCGGCAGCTCGCGATCCGCACGGTTGATGAACGTGTGGAGGAGCGCCGCCGCGTCGTCGGACTTGCCGTGCGTCGCTTCGAATCGAGCGAGCGCCGCGACGAGCGGCAAGGTCAGCGGATCGACGTGGTCGGCCGGCAGCGCATCGACCGCTCGTTTCCAGGTGACGCCCGACGCAGCCTCGTCGCCGCGCGCGGCTTGCGCGAGACCCAATGCATAACCCGCTTCCGGTTCGCTGCGCGAACGGAACTGTTTGAGGTTGTCCGGGTGCTCCAGGATTGCCGAAGCGATGCGCTCGAGCCCGGGTGCGTCTTTCGGATCGCTCATCGCGGCGACGCGCGCACGCTGCAATTCGAGCGTCAGCGTGCGGGCGTGATCCGGCCCGACGACCTTCGTCGCGGTGCGCGTTGCCTCGTCGAGCAGGGCCAGCGCGTCAGCCGTGTCGCCGAGCGCCTCGTGCACGCGCGCGAGGTTGCCGAGCACGAAAGTCTGGCCGAGTGATTCATCCAGGCCGCCGTCGCGATTGCGCTTGCGCGCTTCATCGAGCGTGTCGCGCGCCGCAGCGAGGCGGCCGAGCGTGAGCTGGATATTGCCGAGATTGTTGAGTCCGTTGACGACATCGGGACTGCCGGGCGGATACAGCTCGCGTTCGATCGATACTGCGCGCTCGGTCAGTGTCGCAGCTTCGGCGTAGCGGCGCTGCAGGCTCAGAATGGTCGCGAGATTCTTCGTGTAGTGCGCGGTCTTCACGTGTTTCTCGCCGAACTTCGCCTGTGCGCCGGCAATCGCCTTGCGCAGCAGATCGATGCCCTCGTCGGGACGCCCCGCGCGCACGTACGCATTGCCGAGCGCGTCGTAGCTGTCGATGATGTCCGCATCGTCCGGCGCAAGGCGCTTGCGGCGGATCGCGAGCGCCGCGCTGTAGTCCGCGATGGCCTCGTCGTGACGGCCGGTCTGGCTCTCCGCCAGCGCGCGGCGATCGAGCGTGATTGCGAGCGGGAGTCCGTCCGGATCCGTTTTCTTCTGCAGGGGGATCGCCTGCTCGAACAGCGCGATTGCCTCGGCGAAACGATCGCTCGAAAGATCGACTTCGCCGCGTTCGCTGAGCGCGGCGCCAAGGAGCGCCGGGTCCTCGGGCGATACGCGCCTTGCCGCGGCGACAGCCGCATCGAGCACTGGCGTGCCTTTGTCCGGCAGCGCGAGGTGATCGTAGACACGTCCAAGCGCGGTCAGGAGATCGCTCTGCACGGCGGGCGTTTCGTCGAGATCCGTGGTCGCGTGCTGCGCGCCGCGTTCGAGAAGTTCCGCCGTTCCGGGCATCTCGCCGCGCGGTCGTGAAGGAATCTCCGCGTCGAAGATGTCGACCAGAAGATCGCGAACTGCTTCGGCGCGCCGCGCTTGTTCCTGCGCGATGTGCGCCTGCTCGCGTGCGATTTCTGCCTGCCAAAGCGCGATGCCGAGCGCGGCGAGGATCGCCAGCAGGAACGCGGCTGTCGTCGCGACTCCGCCGCGATGGCGCGAAACGAACTTTTGCGCCCGATACCACGACGATGGCGGATGCGCGACGACGGGTTGGCCTTCGAGGTGCCGCTCGACGTCGTCGGCGAGCGCTCCGGCCGAGGCATAGCGGCGCTCCGGCTCGTGCGCGGTCGCTTTCAGCACGATGTTGTCGATGTCGCCGCGCAATTGTCGGCGCACGCTCTTCAAAGGCGCGGGCAATACGGCGGGATCGGTATCCGCATCGATCGTCGCCGATGGCGTGCGCGTGTCGCCGTGCTCGCGGCGCCGTCCTGTTACAAGCTCGCCGAGCAATACGCCGAGCGCGTAGACGTCCGTCGCGGTCGTGATCGGACCGTGCACGAACTGCTCCGGCGCTGCGTACGCTGGCGTCATCACCGGATGCTGCGTACGCGTTGCCTCGCTTTCGGTTTCCGGATCGGCATCGAGCAGTTTGGCGATACCGAAATCGAGCAGTTTCACTTCGCCGTCGCGCGTGACCAGCACGTTGGATGGTTTCAGGTCGCGGTGCACGATCAGCGCGCGATGCGCGGCCTCGACTGCGCGGCAGACATCGACGAACAGCGAAAGGCGTCGCCGCAGATCGAGACGACCGTTGCGCACGAACGCGGTGATCGATTCGCCGTCGATGAGTTCGAGCGCGATGTACGGCGCACCGGCATCGGTTACGCCGCCTTCGATGAGCCGCGCGATGCCCGGATGACGAAGTTGCGAGAGCGCAAGGCGTTCGCTGCGGAAGCGGCGCTGTTCATCGGTCGAGTAAAGTCCGCGGCGCAGGAGTTTCAGCGCTACGGTCTGGCGCACGCCGGCTTGCTCGCGTTCGGCGCGAAAGACGATCGACGAGCCGCCTTCGCCGAGCTTGTCCAGCAGCGTGAACGGCCCGACGCGCGAGCCGGGCGGAGGCAGCACGCCTTCGGGTTCGGCGGCGACGACACTGCCCAGCAATTCGTCGAACGGATGGTCCAGCACGCGCGCGCCGCCATCCTCGTCGGCGGCGAGGAGCCGTTCGACCGCCGCGCGCTGCGCGGCATTGCGGCAATGCGCATCGAGAAACTCGGCGCGCTGGGCCGGTGCCATCGCGAGCGCCGCTTCGAAAAGCTCGCGCAACGTCGGTGTCGAATCGGTCATCGCGAAAACCTCGTTTGCATCGTCCCGGCCGCAGCCCGCCGACACATGCCGCAGCTCAATTCAGCCGGCGCGCGGAAAGCGTGCGCCAGATACTGCCGGAAGGTTTCCGCTGCCGACACCCTCTTCGCAAACGGAATGCCCGCGGCAACCGGGCTACGAGCGAAAAACGCCGGACAGAAGCCAATTGCGACATGACGGCGCCGAAGCGATCGATCCGGCACGCGGCCGGGGTCGCTTCGGCGCAAAAAGAGCTGTACGGGCAGTCTACTCGCCGCCTTCCGAGTGGATCTGGAACAGCGCGGAAAGCGCGATGCTGCCGTGCTGCGCGGGATTCTGCGGATCGTCGGTGCCCGGCGTTCCGGGATTGAGATTCGAGGCTGTGTCGTCCGGCGGGAACAGCACCAGAGTCTGCAGGAACTCGATGATCATGCGCTGGTTGTCCTCGCCGAGCGTCACGAACGTGGACTTCGAGCCGTCCGCTTCTCCGCCGTGGCGCAGGATCACATCTTCCAGAGTGATGCTGCGGCCGTCGTGTCCGTAGGGCGCTTTCGTTCCGATGCCCCACAGCGGTGCGGTCATGAATTGCGTGTGGATCGTCCCATCGTAGTTGCGCTCGTGGAACTCGGGTCCGAGATCGTGGCGCTTGAAGTCGGTGAAGAGATTGTTGACGGTAAATGATGCGCGCGCAGGTACCAGCTGCGGATAGTCCTGGCCATCGTTCACCGCCTTGAACAACGTCGTCGCCGTTGCATAGAGATGATTGAAGATGCCGCGATCGGTGTCGTAGCGCGTGTCGACGTCGGCGACGCGTCGATCGTGATCGATCTGGAAATTCTGCACATGGCAACTCGTGCAACCGCTGGCCTGCATCAAGGCGAGGCCTTGCTGCGTGCGCAGCGTGGTCTTGCCGATGCCGGGCCGGAAATAGTTGAGAAGGTACATCTCGACATAGTCGAGCAGCGCAGGATCAAGCTCGTTCGCGACACCGTCGTGATCGGCGTCGTCCGTCGCATCGCAAGTCGGCGGACGCTTGATCGTGTCCAGCATCGGATCGAACACCATGCCGGCCGGGCTCACCGTCCTGACCGGATCGAGCGGATCGCTCGCCTCGCACAGCACCGGATCGGCCGACTGCAGGCCCATCTCGTCGTTGAAGGCACCGACGGCGAAGGCGCGCAGCGAGAATTCGCGTCCGTCCGCGAAGAACGGCCGCACGCGCAGATCCGCATTCACGCCATTCACCTCGGAGGTATCGAAGCTGCCGTCCGGCAGCGCAGTGATCGAGCCGAAGCTGATGCGCTTGCTGGCCAGCGGCATCGTGAAATTCGCATGCGTCGTCGTCGCCGCCTGCGCCGCGTACGCGCGCTGGGCGCGCAGGTCCGTCGTCATTTCATCGGCGATCATTTCGCGAGCGCCGATGCCGAACAGATGCGGCGCATTCCGGCTGTCCGGGCGTGTTGCGACGTCGCCACCGAAACCGGCCGATCCGCGCGGTCGTCCGTGGCACGACGCGCAGCTGTCGCTGAGCCCAGCGCCAAGCGCCGGATTGGCCATGATGTCGCCGCTCGAAGCGGGATCGACCCGCGGACCCTGGCCTTCATCCAGCGTGAACTTGCGCTGGAACAGCTGGCGTCCGCGCCGGATCGCCCGGGCCGGATCCCGCGCGATCACATATTGCGAGGACCATTCCGTGTTCACGTCCCCGCGGCCCGCGCCGACTTCATCGGCAAGGGACTTGGCGATGGCGCCTCCCGGGACGCCCGGTGTCGTCTGCGTGATGTCGACCAGTTGCGCCTGCGCGAAAATCGGCAGGATCGAGAACAGCGCGAGACTCGCTCGCGCAATGCGGCTGAAATTCCTCATGACGCTCCCTCTAGCGTTCCCCGGTGCTAGGGGAAACGCCGGACGAGCACGACTTGAGACACTGCGTGTTTGTAAAGGCGGTTCGCCGCCCGAGCGACCAACGCGGGTCAGCGAGCCTCGGCGCCGAGCCCGTGCAGTGGCGAGGCCAGCTCCACCAGCCGGTGCGGCGGATTCGGCAGCGCCGTCAGCCCGGAAAGACCCGTGCGCGCGAACCCACGCGCGTCGTCATCCTTGCCGAGCGCGATGCTGGCGTTCGCTTGCAGCAGCGGCACTTCGACACCGAGAACATCATCGGGGCGGCTCGCGCGTCCGAGTGCCTCGCTCGCGTGCTGCAGCAACACGGCCGCCTGCGCGGCGTTTCCGCTTTGCAAGAGGGCGGTCGCGCGCAAAGCTTCGGCGCGGCCCGCCCAGTAATCGCCGGGCGATTCGATTTTCGACAGCAACGCGTCGATGTGATCGAGAGCCGACAACGCGTCGGGCGCATCGCCCCGATCGAGGCGCACGCGCGCGAGTTTTTCCCAGGTCGCCGCTTGTTCGTCGGGCACGTCCTCGCTCGCGTTTTCGAGCGAAGCGATCGCATGACGCAGCTCCGCTTCGCCGGCATCGACATTGCCGGATCGTGCGAGGACGACGCCGTAGTTTGCGCGCTCCACGGCGGATTCGAAGTGCTCGGGTCCGAACTTGGCCACGGTGCGTGCGAGCGATTCGCGCAGCGGCTCCACCGCGGCCGGCCAGTCTTCGAGCAGCGCGTGCAGCATGCCGATCGAATTCAGATCGTTGGCGGGTTCCGGATGATCGGCCTCGCCGTAAACGATGCGATCGATGCGCAGCGATTCGGTCGCTGTGTCGAGCGCGGCGCGATAGTCGCGCCGCGTGATCTCGACCATCATCAGCGCGTTGAGATGCGTCGCGTGCCGCCAGTGATCGGCGGGCAACACCGCCGCGTCGATTGCAAGCGCGGCGCGGATGTGGCGCTCGGCATCGCCGAGACGACCGGCGCGTCGATACGCACGCGAAAGATCGGCGTGCACTTCGGCGACGGAAACGTGCGTGGCGCCGAAACGCCGCTCGCGCAGGGCGAGCAGCTCCTCCCATGCCGTCGTCGCGCCGGCCACATCGTCGGCAGCGAGCCGCACGTTGCCGTAGTCGCCGAGCGCGCTGGCGAGGAGATCGTCGTCGCGTACGGCGCGCGCGAGGCGAAGGCCCTGGTCTGCATCGGCGAGCGCGCGCTTGATCTCGTGTTGCTTACTCGCGAGCACCGCGGAGTCGAAGCGCAACAATGCGGCGTTTCTGGCATCGCCCGCGGTCGTATGTGCGAGCAGACGATCGATCAGCACGCGAGCCGGTGCGTATTCGGCGGCAAGGATCATCGTATCTGCGAGTCGATGGCCGGTCGCGAGCGTCACTTCGGCGCTCTCACCGAAGTCGTGCACGGCGTGCTCGTAGTTCCACTGCAGCACTTCCTGCGCGGACGCGAGTTTTCCCTGCGCGCTGAGGACACCGCCAAGCTCGGCGACCAGCTCGGCACGCACGGCCGCATCCATTGCGGTGTCGCCGCGCGCTTTCACGATCGCCTGCTCGACGACGTCGGTGATGCTCGGCGGGCCGCTGCGCGGCGTGCTCGGCTCGGCTTCGGAAAACGCGGAGATCATGAAACCGCGCATCGCATCCGCGCGATGCGCGGCGTGACGCGCGATAGTGCCTTGCCACAGCGCGAGACCGAGCGCGGCCAGAATGCCGAGCGCGAACATCACCGAAGCTGCGACGCCGCCGCGATGACGCGCGACGAATTTGCGCGCGCGA
The DNA here is from genome assembly GCA_035996605.1 of Rhodanobacteraceae bacterium. Lineage (GTDB taxonomy): Bacteria > Pseudomonadota > Gammaproteobacteria > Xanthomonadales > Rhodanobacteraceae > Dokdonella_A. The sequence continues at coordinate 1,306 of DASYJJ010000459.1, read as the reverse complement.
TACCACGTCGATGGCGGATGCGCGGCGACCGGGCGTTGATCGAGCAGCCGCTCGACGTCGTCGGCGAGCGCGCCCGCCGATACGTAGCGGCGTTCCGGTTCGATGGCGATCGCCTTCAGCACGACGTTGTCGAGATCGCCGCGCAGTTGGCGGCGTGTCACCGCGGGCGGTGCGGGCAGGACCCCGGGCTCGGTGTCTTCGGTGATCTGGCCTGACGGCGTGCGGCCGGAACCGTCATTGAGGCGCTGTCCGGTGACGAGCTCGCCGAGCAGCACGCCGAGCGCGTACACGTCGGTCGCCGTGGTGATCTGCGCGCCGCTTCGCTGCTCGGGCGCAGCGTAGGCCGGCGTGAATGCGGGCAGATGCGTTTGTGTCTCGTCCTCGGCATCGAGCAGCTTGGCGATGCCGAAGTCGAGCAGCTTGACCTCGCCGTCGGTCGTGACGAACACGTTCGACGGCTTCAGATCGCGATGCACGATGAGCGCACGATGCGCCGCTTCGACCGCGCGGCACACCAGCAGGAACAACTTCAGCCGCGCGCGCAGATCGAGCCGGTTGTTGCGCGCGTAATCGGTGATCGGCACGCCGTCGACGAGATCGAGCGCGATGTACGGCTGGCCGGTTTCGGTGACGCCGCCTTCGATCAGGCGTGCGATGCCCTGATGACGCAATTGCGCCAAGGCCAGGCGTTCGCGGCGGAACTGCCGCTTTGCGTCCTGCGAATACAAACCGCGGCGCAGCAGCTTGAGCGCGACGATCTGACGGACGCCATCGACCGTGCGCGAAGCGCGGAACACCGTCGACGTGCCGCCTTCGCCGAGCACTTCGAGGAGCTCGAATGGACCGATGCGAGTCCCGGTCGGCAAGCCCGGTGAAGCATCCGTCTCGCCGATCGCGCGCGCTACCGCGTCGGCGCTCTGCTCGAGCACGAGATCATCGTCCGAATCGGCGTCGATCATGCGCTCGATGCGCGCGCGCAGGTCCGCATCCGCACAGTGCGCATCGAGGAACGCTCCGCGCGCATCGGCCGGCAGCGCAAGCGTCTGCTCGAAGAGGGTGCGCAGCGTGTTGTTGCCGTTCGTCATCTTGGATCCTGGAGCGCGCGGAGGTCGATGGTCGGAGAACGCCGTCCGATGCGGATTTGCGACACTTTGCGTTGCCGTCGGAGGGTCAGCCGATCTCGGTTTTCAGGAACGCGCGGGCAAAGCGCCAGTCGCGATCGACCGTGCGTCGCGTCACTTCCAGAGCTTCGCCGATCTGCTCTGGCGTGAGACCTGCGAAATAGCGCAACTCGACCACGCGCGCG